>DUGS01000063.1:52453-62427 GCA_013331265.1 Methanosarcina sp. | reverse complement strand
AGCCTCCAGCCTGTCATGTTATAGGTTTTTGAGTGGGAGTAAAGTTCCATACCGATATCCATTGCTCCTTCAGCAGCAAGGAAAGAAGGAGCTTCATAACCGTCGTAAGTCATCTGGCAGTATGCGTTGTCATGCACGGCAATGATGTTATGCTTTTTGCAGAACTTTACAACTTTCTCAAAGAAAGCCATATCAGCAGTTGCTGCAGTGGGGTTGTTCGGGTAGTTAAAGAAGAAGAGCTTTGCCTTCTTCAGGACATCTGCAGGGATTGAGTCCAGGTCGGGCAGGAAGTTATTTTCAGCTTTCAGGGGCAGCGGATATGGTTCTCCGCCCGCAAAAAGAGTCCCGATCTTATACACAGGATACCCTGGATCGGTATATAGCACGATATCTCCGGGATTAATAAATGCGAGCGGGATATGGGCTACAGCTTCCTTTGACCCTATCAGGGAAAGGACTTCGGTTGCAGGGTCAAGCTTAATTCCTTTATATTTCTTACACCATTCAGCCGCAGCCTTCCTGAATTCGGGCATCCCGGCATAAGAAGGGTACTGGTGCGTCTTGGGGTCGCAGACAGCCTTCTGCATGGCCTCAACAATGTGAGGGTGTGTGGGCAGGTCGGGATCTCCCACTCCAAGATCTATTACGTCCACTCCCTTGGCAATCATTTCATCCTTTGCTTCATCGATAGCTGCAAAAAGATATGGGGGTAATGCATTTATGCGGTCTGAATACATTGGAAAAGTCACCTGAATATGAATTTACAGTGTTAATTCTGCATAATTACAGCAGTGGGGATATTAAAAGGTATGGTTAATAGACCCGGTATAGTCAAGTGGCTGAGGTAGAACCCGGCAACCTGGACATGCCCGAAAGGGTTTCCATGTGTCTACAAACCAGGCGACAATATTTAAAATGCCCTCCTAAAATCGAGATTAACTGCAGATTTTAGCTTGTTAATTCTGGCTTTTTGCCGAGGTGCGCAGATTTCTTCAAGCTAATAAGAAATAATTGGGATAAGAAATGATTGGGTATATATTGATTAATATTGATTAGAAAAAATGGGTATAATTGGGCATTGAGTTACCCATTTTTTACTGATTTTTCAGAATGGGGAGGAGAGTTTTCCGGGCGTTTCAGGGATATAAGGACGGTTTTCAAGAAAAAAACTAAAACATTGGAAAGTTTTATAAGGTTTGATTGTGAATTTTTATAGCATGTCCAAATTTAAAACCGTTTTTTTAAGTTTTATTGCATCTGAAATATTTATTATAACTATAGAATTAACATTTGGAATTCCACTTAATATCTATTATTACCTTGACCTTAATCTTACAAAATCGAATGATGTTACTTTTCCACTTCTGCTAAGTAGCGAGGAGCAGGCTGAATCTTCTGGAATATCGATATTTATGAAAAGTTTACTCAGCGTATTATTGTGGTTGCTGACTTCTCCTGCCCTTTTGATTGCAATTGTAGTTTACATTTTAGCACCTGATGAAGAATGCAAGCCTGTACCTGATCCACACCCCCATACATAACAATGTTTTTTAGCATAACTATATAAATAATTATTGCCTGAAATATCCGGCTTCTAATAAGAAAGAATGGAAAAAAGGATTTGTTAAAAAACCACTTTAAGCAGCAAAGTAAACTGCTTCAAGCAGTTTGATTATTCTATTCTCCTGCTTTTTGCAGTCTCAGGCTTCAGCTTTTAAGAACCTCAACAGCCAGATCGGCGTTAATGATATAATCAAAATTAATAACCTCATCCCATTTATACTGCATAAACACTGATTGGAAGCATACCCCTATAATTTTTCTTTTCTCCGAACCTTCCAGAATCTTCTCTGCAATTTCTTTAGCTTTTTCAGAGCCCAGACTGGTCTTTGGCATCGCAAGCCCGCCGAGCAAGACAACAGCATCTGCGTGGGCGTCTACGGGTTCTCCAAGCTGCATTCCCTCAGGAGTCATAGAGATCGACCTGGCTTTTTCAAAGTCCATATTGGGAATAAAAGCAAGTTTTCTGTCCCTTACCACAAAACCCATAAGTTCCGCAAAAGGCGTACAAAAGCCTGGAGTCCCAACAAATGTAATCTTTTCTACTCCGTCCATGAGACCTTTGAAGCTGTTCAGGATGCCTCCTACTCCCTGTGAGGTATTTATTATCCGCATGAAACTCTTCTCCTTTGATCTTTATTAATTTCTGCTGCTTTTTGAATACTTCCTGTTTATCATCTACTTCCACAATAAGATTGGAAACATTCCCATAAATAATTTGAGTTTAGATTCAGAAATATTTTAGAAAAAAGAAGGGCTGACAAATAACACTCTACTTTGGTTTTTATTATTTCTTGCTTACTAAGTTTTATTCTTTCTGCATTTCTCCTTTTTCTTATTTTTGAGGTCAAAGGAAGTATTTCTATGGCGGGCAAGACCAAAAGTTTGAAAAGATAGCAGAAAAAACAAAAGGAGTATGAGAAAAGGCAAATGCCCTCTCAAACTTTCCTGATCCCGAAGGACTCAAGTAGGATTTCGGGATAGAGCCCGCCGCTTGAAATAGTTTTCGTGCTCTTAAGGTCGTTTACGGTCACCCTTGCAGGAGCAAACATGCCTGCGTCAACTTTAAAGAAATCAAAGTTTGCTGCCTTGAAGGTCTGGTAGAAGGGCTTTCCGAAATCGCTTGAGGTTGTTGAGGGGACTTTCTTTACGAAATCTTCGAGTTCAGCCAGTTCGCCTTCAAAGCGGACGGTATAGTTGGTCTCGCCACAGTAAATAACACAGTCATTGGTTGAGCCCATGCACTGGACGTCCTTTCCAACAACAGGGGCGATAGGGGCAATTCCATACCCGCTTTTTATGCAGTTGATGTCAAAACCTACGGATTCGAACTTATGGATACCGGTTTCCACAACACGGGCTGAAATCTGGACAGAACCTGCAATGGAGGCTGTAGGTGCAACAGCGATCATGACGTTTTCTGGGTCTACGCTGCAGTGTTTTGCAATATACTCGACCACTTTTTCATCAGGTATCTTGTCGGATTCCATGACAAGGACCGCAGCTTCGAAATCGTCTTCGTATCCGATTTCTTCATAGAGCTCTTTGGGCTTTAAGCCAAGGGCACGTGCTGGGCCTGAACCCATTCCAAAGTAATTTCCTACGGAGATTCTCCAACCTGCGTACTGGGAAGCCATACAGGCAATTACAGGGTTGTCGGTTGCTACCTGAATAGCAGGCCATTTAATCCCGTTGAGGTCAAAGGTGCTGTATTTAAGGTCAGCAAGGTCAGCAAGGCAGAGTCTTGCAAGGTACATTCCTGCTTCATATCCACCTTCGGCTTTAACTCCACAATCAATGATTGTGGCGCCGTTTTCAAGCTTGATTACTTCCGTTTTCAGGTCTTCACTCCAGTCGAGCATCTCTTCGATGACGTATGAGCCCATTTCGTTGACGCTTATCAAAATATCACCTTTATTGATCAGATGGCTGGCTACCAACCGAGCTAACTTTGCCGGCTGGAAGTTTGTCCTGCCAGATGAGTATTATACCGGATAACTGGGTACCATACTAGATAATTAAGTACCGAATAATCAGGTAACGAATATTATGTATTGAATAACTAAACCAACTAGCTCAGGTTGTTTCCCTGATATTCTATCCGTATAAGGAAGAATCCAATATATAGATACTGTTATAATATTTTATTGGATCGATATTAGTTATTAGATAACATTGTCAATCAGATTATAAAGATCCGGTCATTTTTTCGGACAGTGCTGTCAACGGCAAGCCCGACTTCGTCCCCTTTTTCAGCTGTTTGCAGGCTTACGCCTTTTTTCATAAGAGAACGGACATGCTGCTTCAGATAAGTAGTGCTTCCTTCTATCAGGATCTCATCTCCTGTTGCAAGCCCTCCTTCAAGCAGTCTTATTGCCGCAGCCTGCTGTTTTGGGTAATAGTTTTCAACAACTCCTACAGCCCTGCGTTTTTTCTCTGAGGCGTTCATGCCTTTTTCAGGAGAGAAACCTTCCAGACCGGGAACTCCAAAGTAAAAACCAGTAGAAAAGCCCCTGTTATACACCAAAGCCAGTTCGGATATCCATTTTTCAACTTTTTCGCGGGTATAAGTGCCTTCTTTACATGCATCAATTGCTTCTCTGTAGCATCGCGAGACTACTTCCAGATAACCGGAGTCACGCAGCCTACCTTCCACTTTAAATGAATCTATCCCGGCTTCGAGAAGCTCCGGAATATGGCCAATCATACATAAATCTTTTGCACTGAGAAGGTATTTTCCCCTGCTTTCCATGATAAGCCCATTTTCTCCATGTAGCTCCCACTCCCAGCGGCAGGGCTGGGTGCATTCTCCGCAGTTTCCGGATTTTCCAAGGGCATATGCCGATAGGTGACACCTTCCTGAGACTGCCATACACATTGCACCGTGGACGAAAGCCTCGACTTCTATCTCGCTCTGCTGTTTTATTTTCCTGATCTCATCTAAGGAAAGTTCCCTTGAAAGCACTATACGCTCTGCCCCAAGGGCCCTGTAAAACTCTGCAGTTTCATGGTTCGTAACGTTTGCCTGCGTGGAGATGTGGACCCTGAGCCCTGCTTTGCGTGCTTTCAGGATAACAGCCGGGTCCCAGGCGATAACTGCATCTACCCCGGCTTTTGAGGCTGCGGTTATCACAATTTCTGCTTCCTCAAGCCTGTCTTCATTTATTGTTGAATTTATAGCCAGATAGGATTTTAACCGCCGTGCTTTAACTTCAGAAACAAACTCACTGAGATTTTCAAGAGTGATCGCTTTTGCTTTTGCCCGAAGGCTGAGCTTATCAGTTGAGAAATAGACTGCATCGGCATACTTATAACAGGCTTCAAGCCCTGCAAGGTTTCTGATACCCATTATGAGTTCCGGGTTTGGACTATTATGCATGAGAGAGGGAATGCCTGAACTCTAATTTAAAAATATCTTTATTGCATATATCAACCTCCTGTGTTTATCAGTCTCATAAATATTAATCGGAGATGTGAACTTTATGTATTTAGTAAAAGGACAACCAGGTTGACGGAAATCTATATATAAGCGTATTGTAGTTCTCAAAATGGGGATGGAGTAAGATTTAAATAGAGGATAATTCAGTGTATAGACTAAAAAAATAAATGAAGACTGTTAATGTCTAAAATATGGGGGCATATAAATGGAATATGAACTCGAAGAAGTCGAAAGAGATTATGTGGAATTCCTCAAGGAAATGGGAGAAGAATAAACAGAAAAACATTGTGCATTGAAAAGTGCATAATGATCACATATGATCACATATTAAAATTTAATCAATACCTTTTTTCTATTTTTTAATTTTTAGAAAAAAATTGCTCGTCATTGCTTCGGCATTTTTAGGAAAAGTTGTGGCCTATAACTTTTTAATTTATTCTTGACAAGCAATTAATTCAAACATGCCTATTTCTGAAGTAAAAACATTTCGCAATTATTATATATTTTATCGTAAATAGGTGCCAAAAGAGAGAGTTTGAAAACTTAATCATCATTGAAACTAGCTCTATTTCTTTATGAAATCAATTTCTGGGACTTAATAGACACATATGTAGGGCAGATATGAATGAAAAACAAAATAATTGCATTTGACTTTCTAAGAGCGTTAGCAATAATTATGATTATTCCAGCTCATTTGAGTAATTATTTATTTTCTACTTATAGTAAGTTAGCGCTTTATGCCTTCGATCCTTATTTTGCGAATATGGGTCTGGGACTTTTCATATTTATGAGCGGGTACCTGATATATTACAACAATCATTCAATAAACTCGCTTGAAAATGTATTTGACTTCTATAAAAAAAGGCTTCTTAGAATCTATCCTCTATACTGGGCTGCACTCGCCGTATTTATTATAGTATTTTTTATATTTGCTCCCCGGTTAAATTCAGGATTTGTATTTCCTAATTCTGAGAATGTGTTCAGTTTCTATAATGTACTTGTACATTTGCTTGGACTGCAAATTTTGCTTGCTCCGACTTATGCAACTCCTATGTTAACGCTCTATTTCGTGGGTTTGATTGTTATATTCTATGCCATTTATCCGTTTATAATCATGTACTCAAAGAGTACAAAAAGCCTCCTGATTTCCTCATTTATCGTATACTCTGGTTTCTTTTTAATCTCCAAAACTTTCAATATTATTGATCACCGTTTTTTCATGTTTTTCCTCGTCTTTATGTTT
This sequence comes from Methanosarcina sp., assembly GCA_013331265.1. Lineage (GTDB taxonomy): Archaea > Halobacteriota > Methanosarcinia > Methanosarcinales > Methanosarcinaceae > Methanosarcina > Methanosarcina sp10923u. The sequence continues at coordinate 56,185 of DUGS01000063.1, read as the reverse complement.
GGAATCCTTACCTGCAGGGAAAGCATGTTTGAAAAAACCGTAAGAATACCCGGAAAGATACCCTTTGTTCAGGTCCTGCTGGCAGTTCTTCCTGTCATCTTCGTGCTGATAATTGTTATAGGGTTGAGAAGTTCAATGTTTCTGGATCCAAAAATTTCCGTTACTATTGATACAAGTAGCGGGATAATTGGTTCTTCCACTGTAAGGTCTATACTGGACAGTATAGCAGGCTTACTGGGTGTCAACTCGCTTCTTTTACAATTTGTCATTGACACAGCACTTCTTAATATTTTTATATTAATCTTCTGTGTTTTTGAATATTCGCTTGCTATGAGGTTTATCAATGATAGATTCTCACGTTCTTTAAGTTCGTTTTTTACGTATATTGCTACATCTTCTTACTGCGTTTATTTATTCCACAGACCGTTTTTTGTTCTATGGAACTCGGGAACAAATTTCATAAGTTCTCCAATTTTACGTGATGTCATTATGCTGTTTGTAGCTATTCCCCTGTTATTTTTCATTTCGTATCATATTCAAAAAATGGAACTAAGCTTGAAAAACAATTTCTCGCTAAGGAAATTCCTCGGAAAGAGATTACATCATGCAAGATTTATTGTGCATTCAGGTAAATGAGAAAAATAAATTTCTCTCGGATACATAGAAAGTATTTATTATTGGGTTTTCCAGAAGCAATCTGGAAATATCCGGTTTTTGAACACTTTAGTGATCTTACCTATTTTTATTAATCTGTACTTTTTCAGTAACTTATTATATATTTTACAAAATTTATTTCATTCCTTATATTTTCGAAATTTACTACTCTAATTTTAAGGCTAAAAACAAGTTAAATATGTAGAGAATGGGTCAAGAGTCAGGTAAAATGTCTTTTTTTTCGTGTAACTCCCCAGTTCTTCAGTCTCAGCAAAATAAAGCCTTTTTCTGTCAGGGCAATACATATCAAGCTCAAGCTGGATTCTTTCTATAAGATCCATGCAGCATGCTCCTGTAACTCCGTAATTTTCCTCCAGAATTCCTCTCAAGACCTCTACCTCAATTCCATCATAAATGATTTTTTGCATGCCTTGCAGGATACTCCTGATAAAATCCTCTTCAGGAAGGGAGCCTTTTACCTCGATGTTTTCAATTATATACCTGTAAGCTTGCTTCTCCCCTTCAAAATTCATGTGTTCCAGAGCGGACAAACTTATGTTGTGATACGCTTCACTACCACAGACCGGACAATTTATTTTTACGAACATTATCAACCCCACATCCTGAAAAGTAACTACCTTTAGATATATAAGAATGAATCAAGCGTGCTGAAAGTGATCAAAACCCTGACGAGGGAGCCAGTTTCATTATCCGGGACAATGGTAGTCATTATATAAACTATCAGTTAACTGAAGTAAAACCAGTTAAACAAATTTGCCTCATCACTTTATCAGAAAATTTTAAATATTATAAAACTAATTAAGATATTACAAGTTATATATCTTATATAACCTGGAAAAACGGAAAAACGGATTTTCAGATAATAAGGTGTCCATATATTGGAAAAGAACCTCAAATCTTAATTTTCAGTATTTTCTTAATCAGTTTTTCTTAAAAGTGCACCTTTAATCGATGCCTGAATACCGAAAAAATATTTAATTGAAACTGTTCCATAAATTTTTATTCAAAGAAAACCTTTCTCAGATTTTCCTCTTTATTTCCTTTCTCTTTTTCCGGTTCCCGGATATTTTTACTTATACTTTCCAACTCTTTATATAACAGGACTCCAAGGGTATCTTCAGGATTGAGATTTAAATCTTTAGAGATCCTGGTAAGAATTTGAACATTCTTTTTGGATAAAAAAACCGGTTCTACCTCTTCTTTACCCCAGTGTAAAAGCACAACTTTCTCGATACTCATTTTTTTGATCTGCTTGACACAAAATTCTATTCCGTGACTTCGACTGCTGAATATTTTTTCATCGCATAATCTGTCAAGCCATAATGCGAGATCGTCATCCATTGAGATAGTGAACCGTTCTTTCATCGCTAAATCATACAATTGATTATAATATAAATGGTTGTATGAAAATAGAACCAATAATAAGCTATTTATGAGAATAATTAATAACTTATATGATAATTTCACCAATTAGAAGTACAGGAAAAAAACGAAGTGCAAAAATACGGGAATAGAATGAAAAAAGGAGGGAAAATGCTGGATAATATGAGAGGTACAAGAGAAGGACTCTTCGGCATAGTTTTCCGGATATCTATCCGACATATGAAAAGTATAGTCCTCCTGTTAGTTTCCTTATTTTTAACGGATAAAGAGGCGAAAAAAACAGAAATAAATGATGGATCCTGGAAAGAGACAGTTTTTCTCTGGAGAGATGAAACTGAAAGCAAGTATTCGGTGGAGAATTTGCAGATAGATGAAAGTGATTACCGTTTACTTGTTCAGAACATAGACGGTTTCATAGGGCTTAGAGTAGATGAAAACTTTATACCCGCATTCATTGATGGAGCAATTAAAGATGTAACCGGATACAGTAAAGAGGACTTTTTATCTTGCAGGATAAAATGGTTGGAAATAGTTATAGATGAAGACCTGCCTCTGATTTTTGAAAATATCAAAAAGGCTCTGTCTGAACCGGATGTATCAACTGAGTTTGAATACCGGATACGGAGCAGAGATGGAACAATAAAGTGGGTCATGCAGGTTATTCAGAAAACTCCGGCAGGTTCCGGAAAAACCGGGGAAATACAGGGATTTGTTCGTGATATTACAAGTCACAAACTGGCAGAAGTTTCCCTTGAAAAAATTGAAGATGCACGCATAAAAGAAATCAACCACAGGGTAAAGAATAACCTCCAGGTGATCTCATCCCTGCTCAGCCTCGAAGCTGAAAGGTTTACTGATCCAGAAGTCCTTGAAGCCTTTCGGGAAAGCCAGAACCGTATATATTCAATGTCTTTAATCCATCAGGAACTTTATATAAAGAAAATGGATACAATTGACTTTGCAAATTATCTTCGTAACCTTGTAGCGGGTCTTTTTAATTCATATAGGGTAGCAAAGGACAGGGTTAGTTTGAGACTGGATCTTGAGCAGGTTTATATGGAAACAAACACCGCAGTAGCCCTTGGTATTGTTGTTAATGAACTGGTTTCAAATGCCCTGAAGCATGCCTTTCCGGCTGGAAATAGAGGGGAAATACGGATAAGATTTTCTCGGGTGGACCATTATGAAAAAGATCAGGAAAACTCTGAAGAGTTAGAAACAGTACATGGCAACTTGAACGAAAAAGATATGCTGTACATGCTGACTATCGAAGATAACGGGGAGGGATTACCGGAATGGGTGGATATTCAAAACATGGATTCACTTGGCTTGCAGCTTGTAAATATTTTTGTTGAGCAGATAGAAGGTTCTATTGAACTTAAAAGAGATAGAGGGACAAAATTCAATATCTATTTCAATAATCTAAGAATATGAAGACTGAAACTTATGGAGAGGATTTCAGTCTCCAGACGTGAGAACAAGCTTATGTTATCTCAGATTGCAGGTGCGGCAACTACGTGGCCTACCTTGCAGCAATAGCCGGGTCCCGGTGAGTAGCCGAAATATGTTTACTTAAGGAGAAAATCTTGTTTTGAGAAACAAAGCATAAAAATAGAATAATTTATCCTGTTTAGTATTGGTAAGGTATTTACGCTGAGGAGGAGATTCGAACTC
>DUGS01000063.1:45580-52274 GCA_013331265.1 Methanosarcina sp. | reverse complement strand
AAGCGCTACCGGTTTTCAAGACCGGCGCCGTGGTCCGCTTGGCTACCTCAGCACGATGAAATAATAAATTCTTCTGGCTTTCCGGATAGAACCTGGCGAGTCGCCCCGACATTCCGGAGAGCGTATACAAGAACCTGGTTATTATATATAAAATTTGCGAAGAGAAAGAACTCTTCGCTTATCCGTAAAGTACAGTCAGATTATTCCTGCGGCTCTGAAGATTCTTCTTCAGCTGCGGGTTCAGCCTCGGCTTCAGGCTCTGCAGGTGCAGGGGCTTCAGATTCGGCTGTAAGTTTTTCGATGAGCTGGACTTCTTTAAGGCCGGCATACTTGAAGATTTCGGATGCCACCCTGTTCTTTGCCATGAGCCAGCGCTGGTTGAAGGTCAGGCCGGTGGGGACATTGATTTTTGCGACACCATCAGCAATTTCAACTTCCATGTCGCGAATGCCGGTATAAAGGGCGAGAAGGCCCTGTACTTTCTCCACATCGACTTCAAGGAGCTTTTCAATGGTGTACTCGTAGGTAACGGTCTTACCCGCGAGAGGGCTGTTAAAGTCTATAGTGACCCTGCGGCCGATAACCCTGCTGACAACTCCTCTCCTGCCTTCAAGTTCTACGGGCATGCCCGGGTGGACATTCCTGTCCTGAAGCTTTGTTATAGAAACTGTTTCTATAAACTTGGAGTTGATCGGGCCAAATGCCTTTTCCGGCGGGATTGATACTGTACCGGAATAACCAGCTTCCTTTCCTTCAAGGTCCTCATCAAGACCCTCAATGGTGTGCCCTGCCCCGACAATAACAACGTCTCCGCCGTAAAGTCCGTGAGGGTTAAAGATATCTTCCTTTTTGGCAAGTTCTTCGTCTGTTGTATCGAAAATCCTGCCGTCTTCAAACTTACCTGTGTAGTTTAACTTTATGAAATCGCCTTTCTGGATTGCCATAATTCTCAACTCTTCTATTAAATTAATTAAACGTGATAAGCAAGGAAATTATCCTTTATAGCTAAATTCTGGATTATTTTAAGTAAACGCGTTCCACGCTATAGAACTCTTGCTTTAATAAGCTTTTTGGGAATCAACAGAGTTGCTTGAAACCTCACAGGTCATTGCAAAAATATTAACCTGCAAAAAATTATATTCAAATATGCACCTGTTGCCACTATAAATAAACTCATTATATATATTTGGCTCGGATATCGGAGGAGAAATAATTTTCATTTTTTACTTTAGGAAGTTATCATTTGGGGCAAAGACACTTTTCTCGAATTACTGTAAGGCAGATAAGGTCAGGCAGGAGGGATTTTGTCTGTACAGATCTATCAAATGTATCTCGTAAATTAAGTTTTTTGTACCAATCTCTCGATAAGGCGAGAGGACTCCTTCCTCGACAGCCGCAGGCCGGCGGTACATTCCATGATAGGGATGTTAATGCTGAAATCAACATCAAAAAATTTGCATTAATACATCAGAACCTGATAGTCATATAATTCACCTGTGGAATGCGGGGTTAAGCTTGTGGACTCACCTGCGGAACGCGGGGCGGAGCTTGTGGACTCATGAACAGTGGTTCAGGGAATGAAGCAAGAAGCTCCTTCCTCGGCGGCTATCAAGCCGACAGGGAGGAGTAGTTCACATTTCATCGTCCTCTTATGCTCATTTTCTTCATTTTTATGCATTTGAGTGCGATAAAACGTTAAATATACCCTTGAATATTATATTTATAGGAGATTGGGAAATAAGTGGATTTTATCTTTTTGGGCAGCTTGTTTCGTTTTTTCATTCAGTTAGATATCTGAAGCCATTAAAATCTGGCAGAAAGGAGTTTTCACATTCAGGAGGAGTATATGGAAAAAAGACTTATGAGAATAGGGGTTTCACTTCCAGGGGAGCTTCTGGATAAATTTGATAAAACTCTTATGAAGAGAGGATATTCATCTCGTTCGGAAGGGATAAGGGATGCCATAAGGACATACAACCAGTACTATGAATGGATGCAGCAGATAAAGGGTTCAAGGACTGCAACAATATCTATCGTATATGATTGCTCAAAAAAAGGCGTAACAAGCACCCTGGCAGAGATACAGCATGAGTATATGGATATGATAAATTCTTCTATACATTTCCATATGGAGGGAAATCTCTGTTTTGAAGTTATAATCCTGAAAGGAGAGGGAGAACAAATAGTAGATCTTGCCCAAAGAATCCTGAGTATAAAAGGAGTCAAGCATTCAAGACTGATAACTGTGCCTGAGGAGAAAAAAGAATAATTGATATTATAGAAATCAGGCATTATAGAAATCAGGCTTATCCTGTACTTCGATTCCCATCTCAATCCATAAATAACTATATTGGTTTTTTATAAAATGACCTTGTGCCTTGTGTTAATTACCGTCTAAATTAGTGTTCACTTCAAAAGAGTTAGGTTATCTAACCAGGTTAAACCGCTCTAGAAATTCAGCTGCAAGTGTTATTGAAAGATCCAAGATAGTACTTTTTGAGTTATCAGGAAAAAAACGATACTGAGATCTCCAGAGAGTTGAACGTAGATTCCAAAACTGTGAAAAAATGGATCAAAAGAGTTTTAGATCTTGGGGTTAAAGAATGTATGGTAGATAAAATCATGAAGTGGGAAACCCCAAACATTAGCGCCGAATCATAGGTTAAGGTAGTCTCACCTGCATATATGAAATCAAAAAAATTTGGTCATCCTCCTGAAGCCTGACGGAATTATAATCTATATAAATATGAATTAATCAGGAATCGAAGCAACTATTTTAGAATTCAATGGATATATTTATATAAATAATAGAAGTGACTTTCCGCTTAAAGGTGATTCTATAAACCCCAAAGAAAGTTATATAAGATTAGTTTCGTTTTTAACAGGTTTTAAGAAACTGCTGCGTGACACTATCGGGGCTAATCTTCTAAAAGAATGGAAATATATTGAGAAGGAAGATATTGTTCCTGTAGATGAAACTATACTTCCGGAAGTTCTTAGAATTCAGGCAGAGGCATTTGATAGTAAAAGCTCGGAAAACTTAACAAAGTACTCAAGGAAGCTAAGAAAAATCTTTTATGTGATTAAAAGCCAGGATAAAATTGCAGGCTACTGCGCATACTACCTGAAACCGGAACTTTCATTCAGAGGGCTGAGAAAAAAATCTGTGATTCACTCAATTGCAACTGACAATAAATTTCGTGGAAAAGGGTACGGAAGAAAGCTTCTTGAAGAAAGCATAAAGGAAATGAAGCTAAACGGGATATATTCTATTCTGCTGTATGTAAATGTAAAGAACATCCCTGCCATAAAGTTGTACGAAAAAATGGGTTTTCAGATCATCAAAAAAACAGAGGACATATGTGGCCAGAATGAAAAGTGCTATATTATGGAGTTAACCCTTTCCGACTAATTTCCTGTCTTTTTTAAAGCGATATTTTCATGCAGAGGTATCTAACTCCAGTAAAATATTACTCGATGATATTTTATCCTTAGTTGCAGGTTATTGTTTTATCCTGTTTATCTCTTAAGGATATGTTAAATAAAACTCGATTCCACACTTCAATGTGTACTTAACTGACGTCCTTATTTTTGTTGTAGGGTTACTGCTGCTTGTAAAAGGTGCAGACCTTTTTGTGGTATCCTCATCCAGGATTGCTGAAAGGTTTGGAGTCTCTGAGTTTATAATAAGGTTAACTCGGGTCTCTATCGGGATATCCGTGCCTGAGCTTGCCTCGTGCCTTACTGCATCCTTCGAACATGCAAGCGGGATAGTAATAGGTAATGTACTTGGGTCAAATATTACTAATACCCTTTTGATTCTGGGCTGTTCGGGGCTTGTCTACCCGCTAACGGTAACCAGAACCAGTATTTATTATATAACTCCTTTTATGCTATTTATCAGTCTCCTGCTCCTTCTATTTATCCGGACAGGCTGGAGAATCAAAATATATGAAGGACTTATCCTTTTTCTTCTCTATTCCGGATTCATGGTTTTTATCTTCCGCCTCGGCTAAGAGGCTGCCCTTAACTAAGATTCATGCAACCGTACCCACCACAAAGGCCATTCCTCGAGTTGCGATGTAATCGCAACAATACGCGGTCCTTTTCGCTTCGCTCAAGAGGACTAATTTTGGAGTTGTTGTAGTCAACTTCACTCAGGCTTACCGAGTTACAATACCTCTGAACTTCTAACCAATTCAACGTTATTAGCTATACTGAACCTTTCTTGTCACGCTCGACGAAGGAGAGCGGCCTGTCCTAAAAAGCAGAAAAAGAAAGAAGAATAAGATATGCAATAAAATTTACTTTTGCACTTTATTTTTTATTACTACTGTTTCAAGCTTCTTTCTACTTTTTCCTTCCTTCAACTTCGTTCTTGTTTTGGAAAGAGCCGCCAGACAAGTTGGCGGAGGCATTAGATAGCTTGTTGGCTCGCAATCGGCTCCAGGGATTAATAGAATGCTTTTCTGCCATATTCTGGAATAATATTACCCAATTAAAAGAACAGGACGTATAGTTCAAAAACAGTTTTCCTTGTTAAACTCAGGACTTTCGGATTTCATAACCACCTTCTATAAGAGCTCTTACTGCACGTACCAGATCTGTTTCCCTGACCAGAATATAGTCGGTATCGTATGTTGAAACGGCAAATATGCTGACCCCGTTCTCAGCCAGAATACTGCTGATTCCTGCAAGGATGCCTGTCAGCCCAAAATCAAGAGGTCCTTCAACTTTCAGGCAGCTCCAGTCCCTTTCAGTTAGGATGCCTGCAGGAATGTTTAAAGGAATACTGCTTTCCTGGCATACGATGGAGAGTTCTTCTGGTGTTCGCGTAATCGAAAAGAAATTACTCTCATATATCCATTCAGGCACTTCAGAGCCTTTCTCCAGCCTTAATATGCCGAAGATGCCTTTAAGGACGCTTAAAGTGAGCTTTTTTTGTTTCATACAGGATTCCTTTTTTGTATTGATGTTTTACATTAGATTCCGTGTTTTGCTGGATTTCTGTTACGCATGGTGCCCAAAAGGTCCCAGAAATTATTTCCTGATCTTATGAGGTGTCAGCATCAACTTTTAAGACCAACCTCAAATAAATACTAATTCAAAATCACTTCCTTATCTTTTGGTCTTTGGCTTTAAAGTTTAATTTATTTTTAACCGGAATTGGCTTCGATGGAACTGCTGGGTATGGACTTGCTTTACACCCTTACGAGAATAGATGAGTTTATCTGGGGACCTCCTCTTCTTTTCTTGCTTGTCGGGACAGGGGCTTTCCTTACATGGCGCCTTGGACTGATTCAGGTTTTCAGGCTATCCCTTGCCCTCAGGTACGTCCTTAACTCACGGAAAGCCGAAATTGGAGTTCAGGGAGATGTTTCAAGTTTTGCCGCACTCAGCACTGCACTTTCGGCAACCATAGGGACAGGAAACATAGTAGGGGTTGCAACCGCAATAAAAACGGGAGGGCCAGGAGCTCTCTTCTGGATGTTTCTTGCAGCTTTTTTCGGGATGGCGACCATGTATTCTGAATCTCTCCTTGCAGTCAAATACAGGACAGTGGACGCAAACGGGCAGATGTCAGGGGGTCCCATGTATTATATCAAAAATGGGCTTGGGCATAAGAAGTACAGCAGGATTCTTGCCTCTCTTTTTGCCATATTCGGAGTAAATGTAGCCCTTTTCGGGATAGGAACCTTCCCGCAGGTCAATGCTATTGTTGACTCTGCCAGAATTGCTTTTAATGTCCCTGAAGTCCTCAGCGCGGCTGTAATAAGCCTGCTTGTGGCTTTTGTGACACTTGGCGGAATTAAGAGAATTGCGGCTGCCGCTCAGCTTCTTGTGCCTTTTATGGCAGTGGGTTATGTGCTGAGCTGCCTTGTTATTATCGGGATGAACCTTGAAAAGCTCCCGCAAACATTTGCCCTGATATTGAGTTCGGCTTTTACAGGGACTGCAGCAAGAGGAGGTTTTCTTGGGGCAGGAGTAATGCTTGCAATCAGGATGGGGGTTGCAAGAGGAATCTTTTCAAATGAGTCCGGTCTCGGGAGTGCTCCCATAGCAGCCGCAGCCGCAAAGGTCAGGGAACCTGCAAGGCAGGGTCTAATTTCCATGACAGGAACCTTCATCGATACTATTGTTATCTGCATGATGACGGGACTCGTGCTCGTTATGACAGATTCCTGGACAAAGGACCTCGCAGGGGCATACATGACGAGCTACGCCTTTTCGACCGCACTTGCAGAAGCCGGGAGCTATATCGTAACAGTCGGGCTCATACTTTTTGCCTTTACAACCATCCTGGGATGGAACTATTACGGTGAACGCTGCACGGAATTCCTGTTCGGGGTAAAATGGATCCTCCCCTATAAAATAATCTATATCCTTATCGTTGCCTCAGGCGCCTTCCTGACACTTGACGTTATCTGGATCCTCGCAGATATTGTAAACGGACTGATGGCAATTCCAAACCTTATAGCCCTCCTGGCATTGAGAAAAGTTATTGCGGCAGAGACGAGAAAATACTTTGAAAAACTCGAGTAGGGGAACTCGGAGCCAAAAAACTGAATTTCTGTGAATCTTGAAAAATAAAGAATATAGCCGGAAAATATACAACCTTATGCAGGTTGCAAACAAAGTGCAACGGTTATAAGTCAGGCACAGAGATTGTTAATCATAATCATAATCATAATCA
>DUGS01000063.1:24648-45398 GCA_013331265.1 Methanosarcina sp. | reverse complement strand
TCATAATCATAATCATAATCATAAAGTCCACCAGACCAGACAGGGATTGTTACCCATGAAGTTTACCTTTCTTGGAAAATCAGGGATTATGAAGACGGGATATTCAAAGTTACTTTTTGTATCCATGGCACTGCTAATATTTACCTTTCTGGCAAATCCGGCATCTGCGGTTGTCGTTTCGGGAAACACACATCTTCAAGTTGAGGTCTCGGAAATAACCCCCAACCCTGCAAGGCCCGGAGAAGACCTGCTAATAAAAATCAATATTGAAAATACCGGTGACGAACCGGCAGAGAACGTGAAAATTGGGATTGAAGAACTTAACCCTTTTATCTTTAAGTACAGCACCTCAGGCGTGTACGGCTCCGGGACAAATACCGAACGCATTTTTCAAATCGAACATATGAGGCAGCGTTCGAAGGTTGAGCTGGATTTCCATTTCATTGTGAGCTCGGAAGCAAAGTCGGGGGTTTATCAGCTTGAATTCACTATCAAAGATAATGACGGAACAAGCTTTTCAAGAAGGATTCCTATCCGGGTGGAAGGAAACCCTGATCTTGTACTTATTGGCACCGAAATCTTTCCTGTAAATGAGGACAATTCCTCTTCAGGAGCTCTCGTGCCTGGTGAGGAATTTTACCTCATGACTGCAGTTAAAAATGCCGGGAACGGGAATGCAAAAAATGTCCGCGTGATGCTTGGTCTGAATGACTCTTCTCCCATGATCCCTCTGCAGGACAATGTCTTTTTTATTGAAAATCTGAGTGCCGGCAGTTCCGAAAACCTGTCTTTCAAGCTCCTTTTAGGGAGTAATGCAGGAGTGCAGCCTTACAGGATCCCTCTCCGCATAACTGCCTCAAATGAAGCTGAAACCCTTCAGATCAATAAGTCCCAGGAAGTAGGGGTAAATGTTCTTAACCAGGCTAAAATTAATATTGCGAGCCTTAAATTCGACCCTGAAATGCCTGAGAAGGGAAAGCAGGTTTCTATGATCCTCAGGCTTGAAAACGTAGGGGAAGGGGAAGCCCGTTTTGTGAAAGCAAGGCTCGAAGGGCTTGAAGGAAGCGGCAGCACAGACGCTTTTCTAGGACGGCTCAATAAGGACGATGACGCCCCTGCGGTCTTTACTTTTATTCCCGAAAAATCAGGAGAACAGAATGTTACCCTGCTTGTTGAGTATGAGGATGATTTTGGAGACCACCGGCTCAGTGAGGACCTGACGTTCAGTGTTATCAGGACGAGCGACAGTATTATCCCGTTTGTACTGGCGGCAGTCCTTGTCCTTGCAGCTGCAATCTTTTATCTGAAAAAGAAAGGTAAATTCTAAAGGTAAACCTGATTGGATAAAAGGAAAGAGAGGTTTCAATATCCGGTAAGGATGTCCTATTATGCTCGAAAAGGCTAAAGTCTCCTTTTTTCTTGCCAGCCGTTCAATTGCGCGAGGCAATAAAGGTATTACAATCTTTACTATCTTCGTCCTGACCCTGATATTTGTCCAGCTTGTGCTTTTCTCAAGTATGCTGGCAGGAGTTACGCTCAAGTTCAACGAGCTCATGGTGAATTATCAAACAGGAAACGTTGTGGTTGAACCGAAGGAAGAAGAACGTTACATAGAGAATGCATCCGCCCTGCAGAAGAAAATAGAGAGCCTTCCCCAGGTAGTCGGGACTTCTGCCCGCCTTAAGACAACAGGAAACTTCTGTTATAAAGAAAAGGAAATGGGAGGGACTGTCTATGGAATAGACCCTGCGGATGAAGCTTTTGTGACAGGACTTGAGGGTGCCGTAATAAGCGGGGAATTCCTGAGCAGGCCTGACAGGGGTGAGATTATTCTGGGCAGGGAGGTTTCAGGAGGTTTTGGAGCCCTGATGGAGTCAAGGTCCCTGGGAGGAGTTGAGGTGGGAGACATAATTGAGCTTACGGTCAGCGGCAAAACCCGGGAGTTCAGGGTAAAAGGGATCTATACCACTCTTTATTTCATGGCTGATGCCGGAGCATATATTAGCCGTGCAGATATGGAAGATATGCTGGATATCGAAGGCAGAGATCTTGCCCAGGAAATAGCTATCAAGACTACTGCAGGTACGGACGAGTACGAGACCCGCACATCCCTCCTTTCTCTGGGAATAAAGGAAAATATCCGTACCTGGCATGAATTTGCAGGCATACTCCGCCTGATTGAAGCTACCCTTGGCCTTGTCAGGAATATTATGAATGCAATAGGGCTTTTGATAGCTTTTGTGATAATTTTCGTGGTTATCTACGTTAATATAGTGAATAAAAAGAGGCAGATAGGGGTACAGAAAGCAATAGGAATAGAGCAGAATGTGATCGTCGCTTCTTTTGTACTTCAGGCAATGCTTTATGCCGGCACAGGAGTCATACTTGGCTATGCTTTTATGCGATTCGGGCTCGTCCCTTACACCGTTTCCCATCCTGTCCAGATTCCCCTTGGAGCTATGAGTCTCAGGCTTGACGATGCCGAAGCTATAAACCGGGCAGTCCTTCTTTTCCTTGCCTCCATAGTAGGCTCTGTAATTCCTGCCTATAAACTGGCTCAGAAAGACCTTCTTGACCTCATCTGGGGTAAGTGAGGAGGTGAAATAATGGTAAATGAAATGAATAATGAAATGAAAAGCGAAACCGGAAGTGAGCCCAAAAAAGTGACAAACAAAACTGCGCCCGGGATTGAAACAAAAACAACTCCTGAAAAAGCCGGCGATATAATTATTGAAGGAGTAGATATAGTCCGCACCTTCAAAATGGGGGAGGTGCTGGTTAGAGCTCTAAGAGGCGTAAATGTAAAAATTCGGCGCGGAGAGTTTGTTGCAATTATGGGCGCCAGCGGCTCCGGAAAAACAACTCTCTTGAACCAGCTGGGCCTTCTCGATACCCCCAACTCAGGAAAAGTCATCATAGATAAAATCGATACTTCTCGCATGTCTGATACAGAAAAAGGCAAATTCCGCCTCCATAACCTGGGCTATGTTTTTCAGGACTATGCCCTCCTTCCGGAACTGGATGCTTCGGAAAACGTCTATATCTCTCTCATGATGCAGGGCAAAACAAAAGAAGAGTATGAATCTGCTGCCGCCAAAATCCTTAACGCGGTCGGGCTTGGTGACCGCCTCCACCAGCTTCCCTCCAAAATGAGCGGGGGTCAGCAGCAAAGGGTTTCAATCGCCCGAGCCCTTGCTCACAACCCAGGAGTCCTTTTTGCAGACGAACCCTGTGCCAATCTGGATTCTCAAACCTCAAAGGAGGTGCTGGACCTTTTCAAGAAGTTTAACAAAGAAAAGGGTCAGACAATTGTAATGGTCACACATGAGGAATGGCATGCGGCATATGCCGACAGGGTGATAAGATTAAGGGATGGGGTTGTTGTAGAGTAATTACTATCTTTTTCGCTTTGCTCGTTCAAGAGGACTAATTTATAAGTTATAGTGTGAGCTAAGCTCAAGAGGAAAAATTTTGGGTTATTGCAGTGAATTTTATTCAGGCTTATAGAGTGACTAATAATTCTGATCTTCTAACCAATTCAACGTTATTCCCTATACCGAACCATTCTTGTCACGCTCGACGCAGGAGAGCGGCCCGTCCCAAAAATGCACATGGAATTTTCCAAATAGCAGGCACAAAAAATAACAGGGTTAAGCCATACTTTAAAATACTTTTTTACGTACTTTTTTTATTTCTAGCTATTTTTTCAAATTTCTTTTCTTTCTTTTTGGGCAGAGCCGCCAGACGAGCTGGCGGAGGTTTCCTATACAATCGAAATCAAAAATCTGTTTTCAGGAATATAAAGTTGAAATTTTCCTCAAAGTATTATACCTCAAATATTTCTTTAATAATGTCCCTTCTGTTTTTTCTTTTCTTTCTACTTTTCTACCGGACACTGTTTATCTGGCGGGGAGCACTACAAGATAAATTATGAGACTTTTTACAGATTAAGGAAGTACTTCTCAATTTTAAGGCACCGAGTCAGACATTATTTAGTAAATATGTAATAATAATCATAATAATAACAATAATAATGACAGCATGAAAAATATGCTTCTCATACAATTATATAGCTTTTTGATCATACAGGATATAGCAGGAGAGTAAAAGGGGAATTTTATGGGGATCCATCCTGTTTATTTATCTTTATATTAGTCAGGTGGTTGCTACTAAACTGCTGAATAATTCACCAGAACTAAAATTAAATATTAGAAAAGTTTTATTAGTAACACCCACAATATAATTACTAAAAATTACAAATGTGGTTCGAGATTATATGCTTGTAGTGCCTCTTCTGGAGAAATATAAAAAGTACCTTACGTGGTCTTACCGTACCCTTGGGTTCTTTCAAACAGCCGGAAAATTTGTATTTTTATTCTTATTAATGATCTTATTCAATCTGTACGAACTTGCTTATTATGTCCCGGGCGTGGACAAACTGAGCAGGTCGCAGACCTACCTGAATACTTACTGGTTTAATCTCTGTTTAATGGCCACAGGGGCACTCTTTCTAACTCTTCTTATCAGTTTAATTTACAGGTTATTTGGCAGAAGAAGCAAGTTTAACCTGATAAATCTACTTGAAACCAGTTTTCCAGAGTTCAGGACAAGATTGAGTACGGCATATGATAACAGTCATAATATCAACATAGTTACAAAGAAACTGCTTGAGGATGTTCATAGTCAACTTGCGGGCATTAAGGTAAGGAAAATAGTCCCGAAAGACCAGATTTTCAGGTCATTTATAATATTTCTCCTGGTTTCGGGAGCGGCCACTTTCTGCATATATGAGGGCTTCAGCTTTAATGTCTCCCCAGGCCAGCTACTCGATAATCTCTGGGACAATGTCCACAATATGAATGCCAGAGCTTCTTATGAAGAAAATGAAGAGGTCGTCCCGGATTCCAGGTATAAGGTAGAAGCTGTCGTCATAAAGAATGGAGAGCAGGTTGAAATGGAAATCAACCCTACCATGGGACTCGGCTTCACAAGCCAGATAGATGCGGACACGGAACAAAGATTTAACGAAAGTTCAGCCAGTTTTAATGAAAATTTCAAGCACAGCCAGACTTACTCTGAAAACCTTCCAGAAGAATATGAACCTTTGATTAAACAATATTTTGAGGAGCTCTCCTCAAGGTAAATGTCCTCAAAGCATCAAGTATGTCCAGATTTGCAGTAAATTCATGATTTACGTAAAAAGTAGTGGAGTGGAAATATGCAAGAATTACAGGAAATCCAGCTTGAAAATTCAGAACTTAACTTGAAACCCACTTATGAAAAAGCCCCTAAAATTTTTGAAATTATTTTTAGAGAAATTGGCAATTCAATTGTCGGCCAGAAAGAGATGATCCGACAGATTCTCATAGCCATGTTATGTGAGGGGCATGTTCTCGTCGAAAGCAACCCCGGGCTTGGCAAAACCCTTACCATATCCACTATTTCCCAGATCATGAGCATGAAGTTTAGCAGGATACAGTGTACGCCTGACCTTATGCCTGCAGATATCACAGGAACCGACATTATAGAAGAAGATGAAAGAGGCTCAAAACACTTTAAATTCAAGCAGGGACCTGTTTTTGCAAACATCGTGCTTGCAGATGAAATTAACCGTGCCTCCCCGAAAACCCAGTCTGCCCTGCTCGAAGCAATGCAGGAAAAACAGGTAACTGTGGCAAGTACTACATATGCTCTTGACAGACCTTTCTTTATCCTTGCAACTCAGAACCCCATCGAAATGGAAGGGACCTATGCCCTGCCCGAAGCCCAGCTTGACAGGTTTCTAATAAAGATCCGCCTGGATTATCCTGACCCCGAAGAAGAATTCGAAATTGTAAACCGTTATGCTGAAGCTTTCAGACCAGTTGTAAGGAGATGCATAGAAAAACAGACATTTATCGAGCTGCAGCAAATAACCCGCAGGATTCCTATATCAAATAAACTCAAAAAATATGCAATTGATATCGTGAACCAGACCCGAAAAATGCCTGATCTGATAGAATCAGGTGCATCTCCACGTGCTTCAATTGCACTAATTCTCTGCGCAAAAGCAAATGCGTTTCTCGACGGCAGAGGGTATGTCGATAAAGGGGACATTGACTCCATGGCTCTTCCTGTACTTCGCCACAGGGTAATTCTTTCTTTTGATGCTGCAAGAAACAACATTACGAGCGACAAAATCATACTAAAAATCCTGGAGGACAGAAAAACAATTATCTGATTCAGCCAGCGGAAAAAAAATGGCTGGAGGCAATGATCAGACATGGCTGGCGCAAAACATACGATAGATACGTCATTCCTGACCCAACTTGACAGATATGCAATCCCGCTTAGCAGGAGAGTTTCAGCTATCCACACGGGAGGTCACCAGTCAACAAGGACAGGTGCAGGGATTGATATTATAGATCATAGAAAATACAATCAGGGAGACTCGTTTAAAAGGATAGACTGGAACCTTTATGCCCGCACGGAAAAACTCTATATACGCAGGTTCGAAGAAGACAAAAATCTTAACATGGTCATACTGCTTGACGCCAGCAGCAGCATGCTTTTTCCCGATAATACGCCAAACAAATTTGAGTTTGCAGCAACAGTAGCCGCAGGAGTTTCTTACATTGTAATGAAACACAACGACATGTATACAATTGCAACATTTGCAGACGATGTGGACTACACAAAAGCCCATAAAGGAAGGGATGATTTCCTGCGGACAATAGAGACTCTTACCAGGATTTCGGTCAGCGGAAATACAAAACTCTCAGATTGTGCCGACTCTATGTACCCAAGAATCAAATCGAAATCAATGGTTCTCATAATTTCAGATTTCCTGGATAACCTTGATTCTGTCCGCAATGCAGTTAACAGGCTGTCAAGGCACGAGCTTGTCCTTGTACATATTTATGATGAGAGCGAAATGGACCTTCCTGAAACCGTTGATGGAGCAGTAAAGTTTATTGACAGCGAGACAAACGAAGAAATTAGTTTTATAGTGGGACCTAACTTTAAAAAAGAGTATGCTGCCGAATACTCAAAACATATGGCTGAACTGGAGAAAATCGCATACGACTTTAAAATCCCTTATTTCCGTGTCAGCATAAAAAATCAGCCGTTTGATACTGTTCTCAAAATTATAGGTGAAGGGTGATCTGGCCTATGGATTTTGAATACTCTCAGGGCCTCATCGCACTTGCAGGGATAATCCCCCTTACAATAATATACCTGTTAAGGCCCCGCCCAAAAAACATTATTCTGCCTTCCCTTATGTTTGTCCGAAGGATAAGCCAGAATATACTGGATTCCAGGCGCACTCTAAGTAAAAGAATAACAGACCCTTTATTTTACTTACAGTTGCTGGCTCTTATTCTCCTATCAACAGCATTAGCTGGTCCGCTTATAGATGATGCCAAAGCAGATGCTCAAAAGGTAATAATTATAATGGATTCGTCTGCAAGCATGACCTCTCCTGACCGTTCCAGTGAAGCGAGGTCAATAGCAATAGACAGCCTGGGCCAGGAAAATACAATTACTGCAGCAGAAAGCATCCCTGTGGTGCTTGCAAAGGATCTGGATGCAAACGATGCGGAAAAAGTAATTAACGGCATGGAGGCAAGAAATACCCCCTCGGATATTCCCAGAGCCATTTTGACAGCCATAAATGAAAAGGAAAACGAGTACGGGAAAATTGTAGTCATATCCGATTTTGAAACCTGGGAAGGAAGGGCTCCTGAAACATACATAAGAATCGCAAACACGAAAAATATGGAGCTTGAATTCAGGCAGGTAGGCAATAAAACTGCCAACTATGCAATTGTAGACGGTTATTTGAAAGACAGTAATGACGGGACATATGAATATACATGCACTATCAGAAACTTTAATGACAGAAGCGCAAAACTTGATGTCCAGCTGGAAAGTAATTCTGATACAGCTTCCAGTTCAAAGGTAAGCAACTCTGTACAGCTTGAAGAATACGGATCACAACAGATTAAGTTTTCAAATGTCCCTCAGGGCATATCAACCGTGAAAATTTTCAATGAGGATGCAATACCCTGCGATAATATTGCCTACATTTCAATTCCTGAGGTCAAGCCCAAAAAAATTCTGGTGTTAACCGATGCCGATCAGAATGTCAGCAAGTCCCCCCTGATAACAGCAATGTCCCTGCTTCCCGACGTTGATGTTGATGTGCGAAAGGATCTTCCGGATGAATTTGCAGAGTACGATACCATAGTCGTTAACTCCAAATACAAACCTCTCTCAGTCCTCACTATCAAAGAAATCTTAACATATGCAAAAAGCGGGAAAGACCTGATAGTTATAGGAAACGAGTGCCTGTACAGTTCTCCGATAATGCACGGCCTTTATTCCATTCTTCCAGTAGAAATAAAATCCGTAGAAAAAGAAGGCAGCCATACAATTGAGACTGTGGGAAGTGGAAATAATATTTTTGATGATGTTTCTTTCAGTGAGGTATATCTGCGCAAACTCCTTGCCACTCTCCCGAAAGAGGATGCTTCAGTCCTTGTAGAGGCTGAAGGAGCCGGACCCTTAGTCTGCATGCAGAACATAAATGATGGGACAGTAACCTATGTCGGGTTCAGTGACACTACTGAAACCGATGCATGGAACAATTTCGCCACTACTCCTACCTACCCTGTATTCTGGGCAAAGCTCCTCAGGTACGTGTGGGGAGTTGAGGATACAAGCGAAACAAATGTGAACACGGGCCGCTACCAGGCATTTGACCAGGCCGTCAAAATAAAAACACCAACAGAAACTATTAGCAGTGATTTTGTCTATTATGATGAATGCGGGCTGTATGAACTTAACCAGAAAACCATTGCTGTCAACCTGTATGATTCCAGCGAGTCAAATACCTTTACGGAAAAAAGGCTTAACCTGACAGGTGAGAATGGAGCCATCCAGAAAAAGGACCTGCACACGGTATCCCCTGACAAGCCCCGGAAGTACCTTATTTATCTCTTACTGCTGGTACTCATGGTTGAGAGTGCGGTTATGTTAAGGAGGAGGATCATATGACCTTTGATTTTCCTTATGGTTTTAATTTTTTACATATGAGTGAACTAATGTTACTGGTCCCTCTTGCCTTTCTTGTGCTTTTAGGACTATGGAGAAAAATCGATAGAAGACATCTATTCATCCATTCCCTTGTGATCTTTATCCTTATTCTGGCTCTTGCTGCACCTTATTCTGTGGAAATGAGCTCTCCAAAGGCCAACCAGTCAAGGATAACCATAATCTCTGATGAAAGTGCCAGCATGGACCTGCTGGAAAAAGGGGTCTCAAAAGAGGTTGCAGATGAGCTCAATGCCAGAGTCCCTGTTACAGTTACAACGGTTTCAGGGATACATACCTCTCTTGGAGACGCCATTATTCAACAGGCTTCACCTGATAACTATGTGCTTGTTGTATCGGACGGGCAGAGCAATTCCGGGACACCGGTTGAGGATGCTCTCTCTTATTGTTACAAAAATAATTTTCCTGTTTCGGCTCTTATCCCCAGGACTATTGAAAAGGATCTGAGTGTGGAAATTGAAGGGGAAAATGAGGCTGTAATCGATAATGAGGCATTTTTTAAGGTCAATGTCCGGAAATCAATTGAAGACAAAATGAGTTACCGGGTAAGGGTTACTGTCGACCACCAGAAAGTGATGGAGAGGGAAATTACCCAGACAGAAAGAATAGAAAGTATAGAATTCAATCATACGTTTGAAACGCTTGGGCCTCATACCGTAAAGGCGACCCTCCATCCTGCAAGCATCAGTGTTAAAAACCTGGATTATTTCGAGAATAATAACCAGTATATGAAAAGCGTATACGTGACCCCAAAGCCAAAAGTCCTCCTTTTTACAGATGAGCCTGACTCTCCTCTTGCAAGCACTATGAAGGAGATCTACGACGTAAGAGTGGCAAAATCATTCGGCTCCCTTAACGGTACGGATGCCGTAATTATTGATGATCAGGCTGCATCAACGATCTCTGACACCGAGGTCAGAGCCCTCAAAGATTATATTATTAACGGGGGTGGCATGGTAGTGGTCGGAGGCGATTCTTCTTTTGATTACCCCGCAGAAGATACATATCAGAATACAAAGTTTGAGGAGCTCCTTCCTGTTACCTCAAAGCCCTCTAACTGGAGAGGGGGCAGAAATGTTGTCCTCATACTTGATGTTTCACCCAGTACTCTGCAGAGCAATGGTGCCGGAGGGCGGGTTCTTGACGATATTCTATCAAATGCAATTGTACTTCTCGAAAGCGATCTACTTAAAGATGCAAGAGTCGATGTAATCACATTCGGCAGCAGGGGGCAGGACATTACAGACGGATTTATAGATTTGTCAAAAGAATCCAATAGATTATGGCTCGAAACCAAAATTAGTGAAATTGTACCTTCAGGAGACTCAACTTCTCTTGAGCGAGGACTGTTAACTTCACATAATTTGCTTAAAGCACAGAACAGTAGTGCCGAAGCTGAAATCATAATTGTGTCTGATGGAGGGATAGGCAACAGGGCTTCAGGGGACTTAAGGTTTGAGCGAGCAATTCAGTGCGCAGAAAACCTTCACGAAAACAGCGGCATTGACATCCATTTTGTCCACATATACACCCAGACTATCGACGAACTTAAGGTTACTTCCAAGGGAAATTATTATGCAGAACTCTTCATGAACAAAATAGGCCTGTCAGAAAATTATTACAGAATAGAGCCTGGCAAGAGGGTAAAAGTAAGCTTTTCTGAAGATCCTGAGGAGTCCGAAGACCGGAAAGACGAATATTCAAGCGGGTCAATTGTTGTTTATGACCCAAAGCATTTCATTACCCGGAACATTTCCGATATACAGAACGATATTTACGGGTATAATGAGGTCACTCCTAAACCCGAAGCAAACCGCCTGGTTATAACAAGGCTGGGCAAACCGATAATTTCAGTCTGGAGGCTTGGACTGGGCAGGGTTGCTACGGTTACAACCGACAACGGAAACGGAAACGGAGTTCCCTGGGCTGCATCCCTGTATTCGGGAAACGACAGCCTGATAATTACCAGGACCCTGAACTGGGCAGTTGCAGATACCGATATGTCCGAAGGTATCCGGCTGGAAGTTCCTGACCTTAAAATGAGTCAGCCAGGTAGAATCCTTATTACAACGAGAAAATCAGGCGCTCCTGAACTTTATTTTGACAAAAAACCAATGGAAATTACGTCCATCGGAAACAATATGTATGAATCATATGTCACAGCCGACACTTTCGGGCTCCACAAAATTTCTGAAACTCCTCTTGAAGCAAACATGACCGAGGAGTTAATGTCTGAAAGTGCTGGCGTTAAGAATTTATCCTGGAGACCTGCTGCCGTAAACCGTCCGGACGAATATACGTATGTAGGAGAAAACGTTCTTTTCAGGACAGCAATACTTGAAAACGGTGGAAAAATCTATACTAAAGGAGATGTTTACTCAAGGATAATAGAAGACTCTTCAACCAGTACAAAGAAAAAAATCCTGACAAAAGTCTTTTATACAAAATATCTCCTTGCCCTGGCTTTCCTGATATACCTGCTCTATACCCTGCATCATACATACAATACACGCATAAAATGATGGTATCCGGAAATTGATCATGAACCGGGGAAAGCATGAAAGTGGAAGTATGGTGATGTCTAACACACAGTGGAGTAATAAACCCGGAGAGATAAGTAATTCGCAGTTAAATACATCAGTAATAAAGACATATAGTCATATCTGAAATTCATATGGTTATATCTGAAAATTACATGGTTGTGTCTGAGTATTATTAGTTTAATGATATAACCTTAGACTAATTAACTAAAATTATAGAGATAGACTAATAACTGAGACATTAATCTAATACTATACATTAAAAATATTATATATGATGAAAGTATATTATAAATTGCGTTCTCATCTCTGAACACCCCACTAGCAAACACCTACTCAAAACCTACTCCATAGTAAAGAGATGAACTAAAACTCTCAACCCACAAATACTAAAACCTCTTCCCAAACTAAAAATCTCTTAGTAACATTCGGAACTTCCAGATATATTCGGATGGGAACGCAACCTCTTTTTAAATAAAACCAGGTATACCGTGTGTTTTGCCTGTTTCCAGCATCATACTTTTGTTTTCGTCAGAAACTGAAAAGCTCTATTAGAAATCCGTTTGATCTTAACCAGTTGAATCCTGGTAAGGTTAACAAAAGATTGATGAGAGCAATTCGATCCATCCATTTTATAATTAAAGTGACTGCTTAAATGAAGCATTGAATGTAGTGAATAAGAATGCCTTGTCGAAATATGGAGAAGTAGAATAGAAAGAAAAGCAAAACTGGGATACAATATTTCCTTATTTGATTCAAAATGACCGCAAAACAGGTATTCCTTCTCTGGATAGATTATTTCTAACGGTTCGGCTAACGTTTGTGTATTGTTGTTTCCTGTATAATTTTCGAGGCTTAGTAGAAGGGGATCTTTTGAGATATAGGGTCCTGCAGGATATGTTAGTACACCTCCTTTTATTACAGTCCCATGTGGCGCAGCACTGGCAGAGCATGCTGTTATCAGTATACCAATAGTCAGCATCAAAATGAGATTAAGTTTTTTTATGCCTCTTCCTCCTCAGGTTTCGGAACAATATTAGAGTAAAAAGTAATTTTTGCCTCAAAGTCTTATACAAGAAATAGGTTATGTAATATATATCGTTTTTTAAAAATTTAACTAAATATATTTCTACTGATTTTATCAAATTGAACATGTATATATGTAAATTACCTGATAGTATAAGGTTATATTAGTAATAATACAATATATCAATGGACTAATGAATATAGAAGTTAGATTATATTATTTATTGAAAATATTATATACAGTTAGTACATAGTATAATTTGCGTTCTCATCAAGCACCTAACTAGTAAAAGACCTATTCCAAAAGACATACTTCAACATCCACTCCGAAAACTACTCCACAAGTAAAGAGATATACAAAACTCACAGCCTATGAGTCAAGTACCTCAAACCTCTTCCCAAAAACAAAAGCATCTCTTATAAGTATTCGGAACTTCCAGGATCCAGGTGGGAACGCAACCTTTTTTAAAAAAATAAAATAACTATTAAGTATTTTTTTATAAGCTCTTGCAGCTCTGTTACAGATATTCTGGGATAAATAATATCTTGCGTGATCAAAGTTGTTCTTAGAAGGATTGAGTAATTGCTATTCTCCTTAAGTATCATTAAATTCATACCCTTTCCATCAGTCAACCGGCAATTCAACTGATTTTTCTACCGCTCTTTTAGCCGGACCTTCAATTGCACCTGCAGTCGAGCTTTCCGTCTGGACAGGTGAAGTCCCAATTATTTTCTTTGTCCTTAAGGCTGCAAGCAAAAAGCCGTATGTAAGGGGGCCTATAATAATTCCAATCGGGCCTATAACGAAGACAGGAGCTGCAAAGGCTATGAGAGTAATTGCCGGGTGGATTGCAGCCCTGCTCCTGGCAAGTTTTGGTCTTATTACAAAATCAGGGATAAGGTTCAGGAATATGATTCCCAGGAAAAACAGGGCCCCTGCTGTAAAATAGTCCGCAACCAGGACATAGTAAATGGCAAGTAGGCCGTAAACCGTACCTGCTCCGACAACAGGCAGGAGAGCCATTATGAAAGTCAAGATTCCCCAGATAAGAGAATAAGGTACTCCAAGCACCCAGTAAAGTAATCCTGCGATTATGCCGGTTGCCAGACAGGTAAGTAAATAAACTACGAAAAGGCTCTGGTAAATGTAATTTAGCTCTTCAAGGAATACCATTCCTACTTTTCTGTCCGGAAAGAGACTGGTAAGTTCGGCTGCGATAGTTTCGCTTTCAACAAGAAGGTAATAGGTCAGGACAACGATTACAATCAGCTCTATGATCAGGACCGAAAGGTCGGTTGAGATCTGGACGATATTATTCTGGATTTCAGGAACATAATCCGTGACAAGAGTGTTCAGGTATTCTCCTATGCTATCTGTTAGTTTCCCGGGATGAGTCTGGATAATTGGCTCAAATAGCCCGACCATCTGCCTGAGATCCATATTTGCAAACCCGTTAAGGGTATTAGGAATTTCTAAAATTCTTGAGATCTCACTCATTAAGGCCTTCAATATCACAACGCCTGAGGATGCAATCAGAAGAAAGACCGCGACAAGAGGGATCATAGCACAAATCTGCTTGCTCTTTAAGAACCTGAGGCAGAATGAGTACACGGGATGAATAACGTAAGCAAAAAGAGCACTGAGAATAATAACGTAAAAAAAAGCTGATGTTATATATAAAGTATATAAAGAAACCAGTATGAATATAACAACATAAGTAGCTTTAACAGGATCATAATTTTTCATATACATAAAATACTGAAAAAGTAGATAAATAACTTACTATCATTATAAAAGAACTTATCTCTACAGTTATTAAATTTTATTTGAAAAAAATAAACTTTTTGTATTGAAATTATCTAATTGTTTATTAAAAATTAATAAGGAAATATTTTTAAAAATGAAAAATGTTCAGTGAAAATTTTTATCACTCAGGTACGACTTCTTTCTTCTCCCGTTTAAAAATCGCGGTTACTGTTCCTTCATCATCGATGTCATCTTTTATCAGAACCAGTTCCCAGCCTTCATTTCCAATTCTTTCAAGATCGCTCATCTGCTGTGGCATGTGCACACCATGAATTCTGCGAGAATCATACTCCCATAGCTTCGTCATTATCACCCCTCCTGTTAACGATAAAGAGAAACTTTATACTTAAATTGTGATGAAACTATAAATAACCCGGACAAACGAAAAAAATGGCTGGACTTTTATCTCAAGCTCTTGAGGACATCCTGACTCTGGGAATCAGGCTTATTAACCTGCCGACCCGCCTGTAGCGTTCAAGAAGGTCCTGCTCCTGCCTGATATTTTCAAGATTCTCAAAAATAAACGTATTTTCAGGAACATAAGGTATCTGGATTATGAGGATATCAAGCAGGGATTCAAGCTGTCTGTCCAGCTTTTTTCTATCTCTTTCCAGATCCTGAAAAGTCCATTCCCTTACCTTTTGACTAACAATACATGCCATTTTTTCTGTAGGCTTGCCTTTTGCCTGAAGGCAGGCCGTCCTTGCTTTATACCGGATTCCGGAAAGAACATCTTTTAGTTTCTGTTCCTGAATAACTTTTCCGCTTTTTGGATACTCTTTTTTCAAGGTTTTTTGCGCTAGAATGGCATCTTCTTCTACAGCCCCGAAAAATCCTGAAGACCTGTCAAAAGCTTCAATACAGGCCTCAAGAAGTTTCTTTCGGGCAGGCAGATCTCCGGGAGCCAGTTCTCCTGCTGCTCTGAGGAGCCCTGTGAATTCTTCAAGAATTTGAAGAAGCCTCTGGTTTTCTTCCAGATCCATGATCCCATGGGTTACCTCTGATAAATACCGTTCACTTTCGAGTCTTGAAGACCTTTCAGCGAAAAGGACCTGTAAGAGGGCCTCATAAAATGGATAGTAAAATTCGGGAATAATACCAGTACCTATAGAGGTTTCTGCCCCCTGTTTAAAGTATTTGACTGCCTCTTTAAGCCCGAAAAGATAAGTAGCTTCATTTTCCGCCCTGAACGCCCTCCAGAGAGAGGCCCTTCCAAGGGATTGGAGTGCATACCTGCGTACATAAATGTAAGGGTTGTCGATAAGAACCTGCAGGTCTCTCCATGCCTGCGTTTTATCAGGCACATAAAAAAAGGCAGGCCCAAGGGATCGTGTTGCAACTCTCTGCACAAAACTGTCACTGTGAGCCGAAAGCCTGATAAGGTCACTCCAGACTTTTTCTTTATCCGGAACCTCCGAATAGCCAGATGAGAGAGCAAGTACCGCCCCTTTCCTGACCTCCCTGTCTTCAGCGGACGTAAGTCTCAAAAGGTCATCCCATGCACTCTGCTTATTATCGGTATATGTAAATGCGGAAGCAAGAAGCTCTGCTGCTTTCTTTCTTAGCTTGGTGTCCTGGCTTTCAGTGAGCCTGACAAGGTCAAAAAAAACATCAGGCTTTTCTTCAACTGCCGGAAAGACATGCGAAAGCAGTCCAGCAGCGTCTTTTCTGAAACCTGTGTCCGCATCTCCAGACACTTTCAGAAGTTCGCGCCAGATATCCTGTTCTTTGCCTGATTTTCGCGAATAAAGAACAAGAAGAGATTCAATTGCACCTCTTCTCATCTGTGGGTCAGGGTCCGAACTGAGTCGAAGGAGCTCTTCTACAATTTCTTTGTCAGGACGCCCGGAATATACTCTTGAAAAAGGTTCTGCTGCATCTTTTCGCACATATTTGTCTTTTTCCCCTGTCGGTCTCAGGAAGTCAAAGGCAGGCTTTTTGATTCCTTTTTCTTTATCCTGTTCATATTTTTCATCCAGATTTTCAAGGTCAGAATATGCCTGATTTTTATAAGACATGTATGGAAAAACTTTGCTAAGTGCATCAGCAGCTGTTTTCCGAATATATTCATCTTCGTTTTCGGTAAGTCCTATAAGTTCTTTCCAGGCAGTGTTTTTATCTTCAAGGTACGGGAAAACACTAACAAGGGCATCTGCAGAAGTATCCTTTACATACATGTCCCGTGCTCCTGTCAGCTTAAGAAAATCAGACCAAGCCCTGTTTTTATCTGACATGTCAGGAAAGATAGAAACAAGAATGTCTACAGCCTGCTTTCTGACAGGCTCTCTATCGTCTTCTGTAAGCATGAAAATGTTACTCCATGCTCTTTTTTTATCCGGGACCGAAGAAAAGACGGAAGGCAGAGAGATCAGGATTTCCTTTTGCACTACCTGATCCACGGTTTTTCCTGCCAGATTCAGCATCTCTTCCCAGCCATCATCTTTTTTATCATCGGGCAAAAATGGAAAAACCTTTCCAGGAATCTTTGCAGCCTGTTCCCGAACATGTATGTCCACGGCTTCGCCTGCCAGTTCAAGCAGGCCTTCCCATGCTTCACCTTTTTTTTCCTCAGGAAGCTCCGGAAAAACCATGCTTAAAAAAGAAATCGCCTTTTCCCGAATATAGGGGTCGTCTGATGCTGTCATTTCCAGCAAATCCTTCCATGCCTGTCCCTTATCCAAGAATTCGGAAATGACATTTGGAAGAGAGCTAATAATCCCCCTGCCTACGTCCTCAAGGCTTGACTTTGAGTTTGCCAGGTCGATCAGGTCTTTCCATGCTCTGTTTTTATCCGGCATCAGGGGAAAAACAGTAATCAGGGCGTCAACTGCCGCTTTCAAGACCTGTTCAACAGGATAAGCCGTCAGGTTTTCAAACCTCTCCCAGACCAGTTCCTTTTCCGGCACATTGGGAAAAACAGTTTTAAGGGAATTAATGGCCTCTTCCCTGACCTCACTGTCCATGTCGGAACAGAGCCTTAAAAGGTCTTCAAACGCCTGCCTCCTATCTGGAAATGCCTCAAAAAGGGCTCCCAGCTGTCTTGCAGCTTTTATGCGTTCATCCGGCAACTGACTGAAAGTTTTATCATGTATTCCGGGCTGGCTACTCAAGAATTCCCACCAACAACTACTCTGGTCTCTTCCTGTTATGATATATTCCAGTTTGGCAGTTTATATATCTTATAACTATTGATTTTGAATTTTAGCTGGCAGTAAAAAGGATATTAGGCGTTGCCCTCATACTCCGGGCATTCAACTTTTCCCATGAAAAGGATGCAGTTTGTCCTTCTGTCCTCTATGAAGAACATGAACGGGTGGTCGGCTTTGAATTCTTTTGGTTCTGAATCCCATGAGTCCATACCCTTATCCATTTCAACCATTGTTGCTGCAGCAGCTTCAGTACCTTCTTCCTTCACATCTATAAATGTTTGATGAATCACTCTGGATATTGCTAATGGACTGTCGCTAATTCCTGAAAAGTCCGCCTGCCCAAAGGCATCCTCAACGCCCATTTCAATAAGGGAATCGGAAAGCTCTGTTTTAGTCTCAAACTTGAATTTCGGGATAGAGACCTTTACTTCTTCAACGGATTCCATGTCATTTTTAAGTTCTGAGTAATCGTTCAATGTGAATTCCGTTTCAAACTTTCCAATACTATTGCTTTTCGGGAGCACGATGTACATAGATAAGTTATTGCCTTTATAAGGCAATTCTATGATTTTTGCCTTTAAGTTTTCGCCATAATTAAAACTTTTAGACATGTACATCATGTCAACAGAGACTTCTTCTCCTTTTGATGGATAAAAAGGTTTTTTGTCCGTCAGTTCCTTATCAAATTCATACACCCATTTTCCATTGAAGTAAATTGCATTTGTAATAATTACCCGAGTATCAGGTGTAATCATACTTATTGGAACCAGATCCTTGATTTTATCGCTGGTTTTATTTTCAACCCATTCATTGATGGTATTTCTGGAATTATCCGGTTTTCTCACAAAATCGAGATTTGTTACTTCTCCGTCATAGTATTTTTTCACGTTGAAAATATAATCATCTTTTATGGGATATCCTTCCTGTACCCAGAGAGCATTTGCAGTTTCAAGCTCGTAATCTTTATTTTCGGAATTTATCTTGTCGTTTATTCTCTCCAAACGAACTTTTAAAACTGTTTTATTGGAGGGGAAATGAAATACGTTTGAGATCTGTTCCTTCGTGGTATTTTCCGCCCCTTCATAACAGACCGCCATGGCAGCAGAAATGCTGTGCGGCGAAAAAAAGATGTTTTCATAATCTCCGGTTTCCGGTTGCGTCAGTTGTGAATACATGTCAAAAGCAAAAGCATTGTTTGCAGCTGCAATATCATAATCTTCAACTGAGTCCGCATTTATTGAATTTTCCTCAACTGCATCTTTTTTTTCTTTGACTACAGCCGCATCTTCGAGGCAGCCTGTGAACAGTAATGTTAGAATAGATATAAGAAAAATAATTTTTATTTTGGTCATATATTAGAATATTTGGAAACACCATACTAAAACATATTTATATATTACATAAAGAATATTTAGTTTTTTGAAAAATAAAGATGTTTTTTTACAACCACAGAATGCATTATCAAGTATACATGCATCCTGTACTCATGGTACATTATTATATTCTTATATACAATAGTAATAATACTGAGCTTTCTAAGCCTCCAACGAAGTATTTATCTGTTATCATATTTATTCCAGTATAGGCATTACATTTACTGATATCACTTTATTCTGGAACTAGTCAACGAGAGAATACACAATATTTTGTAAATGAAGGATGAAATAATGCGACAACAGGATGTAACAATCATACAACTGGCACAAACAGCCACGGATTTTCTTGAGCCTGTAATTCCCTACCTTGTCATTGGGTCTAAAAAAGCGGATGCAGAAGCCGGCAAAAAAGCAGGAACTGATTTATGGGCAGTTAAGAAAAAACTGTGGGGAAAACTTTGTTCTGGAGAACGGCCCGAGTTAAAAGAAGCCGCAGGAGATATGGTTGTTGCACCTGCTGACCCGGAGGTAAAACAGGTCTTTATTCAGGAGATTCTAAATGCTCTTGAGCAGGACCCCGATTTGGCTCTAGAAATTTCATCTTTTATGGAAGATGAAGCAATTCAGAAGATGATCGAAGAGGATTCTGCCAGGCTTAAAATACAAAGTACGAATGATAGATATAACATATTAAAAAAAATTTATAATTTGCTTGACGAATTTCTGGCAAAAAAGAGTACTGTTCAGGAGTTAGAGCAGTTAGAACTGTCGGGCACTGAAATAAATTCCTCTCTCCAGGGGCCCGAAGCCAATCTCAGTATTAGAAAGCTGAGGAACCAGTATACTCACATTCAACTTAACCAGGGAATTAGAACTGAAGAAACTCCCAGTGCAAAAAGAATGGCACAAATTGCAGAAATGAATATTGTAGGTCAAAGTGAAGCCCAAAGGTTTCAGGCCCGTCTTTCGGTTCTCTCCCAACTGGAGGGGCCAGGAAAAGATGAGTTTATGGAAAAAGCCATTGATTTTGCCTCCAAAATTGAATATGGGGATTTAAGGTCACAGGCCCTTTCCTTGCTTGTTCCTTATCTGGAGGGACCAGGAAGGACAGAACTTATAGAAAAAACCCTTTTTTCTGCATCCAATATTCAGGACGAAGGCGAAAGGTCCCTTGTCCTCTGTTCTCTTGTCCCACATCTTAGAGGGCCAGGAAAAGAAAGGCTTATTGAAAATATATTTTCCTTTGCCTTCCACATTCAATACAGTGATGCAAAATTCCAGATCCTTTCCTCGGTTGTACCGCATCTGTACGGTTCAAAAAATGAAAGAATTATGGAAAAAGCTCTTGACCTGGCACATGGGATTCTGTCTGAGTATCTGAGGGTACAGGCACTTTCTTTGCTTGTCCCATACCTGAATGGGCAGAGAAAAGAAGAAATCATAGAAGAAGCCCTTCAGTTAGCTTTCAACCTTAAAGATAAAGACACAAGGCCTGAAGCTCTCTCGTTTATTATTCCACATCTTGATGAAGCGAGAAAAAAAGAAATTCTTGAAAATGCCCTTGAGATGGCCACCGGAATTCAATCAGAATACAGGAGGGCACAGGTGCTTTCTTCGCTGGATTTGTACATTGATGAGTCTACAGGACTGGCTTAATTTGCTGGTTTATTACTCGAACGATATTTGAACAATATTTTATACTGTTTTTGGATACAAAACAACCTCAAGGTTGTTTTGTTTTTTGGGTAACCGGGCT
>DUGS01000063.1:15178-24395 GCA_013331265.1 Methanosarcina sp. | reverse complement strand
AGAGACTAAATTCAAAAAGCAGAACTGTTATTTTTTCTTGCTTATCTTTTTCTCTGCTTTTATTTTTTCAATCAAAACCTCCGCCGTCTTATAATCCCTGCCTTCCCTTCTTGCAATCTCAGCCTCTGTTTTTACAAGTTCACCTGAAAATGCCTTTGCAAGAATGGACGGCCTGAATTTTTCTGTGTTTTCTCTTGCCGTTTACATCTAAAATGTAATTTCCTAATTTCATCGTCTTATTACGACAAAATTACTAAATTTTATAGACTATACTCGATAAGTATATAAATGAGAAATTCCTGATTGTTCTTTGTGGATACAAGGGAGAAACTGAAAAGTGCCATTATCGAGTGGCAGGGAAGAGTATTACCGCCATTGCAGAAGCGCAGGCATGAGGCAAACATCGATGCTCCGCATGTAAATGACATAGTGGGTGTGAGGAGATGCGGCAAAACATACTATATGTATCAACTGATATCGGAACTGCTTGTGAGAGGCGTGCCAAAGAGCAATATTTTGTACCTGAATCTTGATGATGATCGCTTGCAGCCGCTAAACGGGGATGAACTGCAGTTGCTGTTGGAAACTTTCAGGGAAATTCAGGAGATATCCGAAGTAGACCGTTTGTATATTTTCCTTGATGAAATTCAGAACTTCCCGTCATGGGAACGATGGGTTAAAGGAATCTACGATAGAAAACAGAATGTAAAGTTAGTAATAAGCGGCTCGAATGCATCCTTGCTTTCACAGGAGATATCGACCTTATTAACAGGCAGGCATCTGAGCACCAGGATGTTCCCTTTAAGTTTTGCAGAATTCCTGGATTTTCATTCAATAACCTTTGATATGAAGACACTCCCTTACTCGGAAGACAGACCAGTTTTCAAACGCAGATTCAACGAATACCTGGAAAAAGGAGGATTCCCCGAGACCACAGTTTATCCGTCGGTGCAGCATCGGGAAACATTGCAGTCATATTTTGACGACATTATCTACCGTGACATCATTTCAAGGTACGGTATACGCAATCCTTTGATATTCAAGGACCTGGCACTATTCTGCATATCGAATATTGCAAAACCGCATACCTACAACTCTCTTAGAAGGCTGTTTGCCAGTTATTCCCCCCTCAGCACGGATGCTATTATCAATTACATTGCATACATGGAGGATGCATTCCTGCTTTTTAGCGTTAACCATTACGATGACTCGCTAAAGCAACAGATGAACAAACCCAGGAAATTATATTGTATCGACACAGGCATGATTAATGCAGTTTCCTTCAAGCTGTCCTCTGATATCGGAAGATTATACGAGAACCTCGTCTTCATCCAGCTTTTACGCTCCGGAAGTGAGATCTACTACTGGCAGGACCAGAAGGGTCTGGAGGTTGATTTTGTAACAAAGGATGGACTTGAACCCACCCGATTGATACAGGTCTGTTCGGATTTGTCCGACCCGAAAACAAAAGAACGCGAAGTGAACGGACTGCTTGCCGGGATGAAGAACTTCAGAATGAAAGAAGGGACAATCATCACATCAGATGTCTTCAATGAGGAAGTTGTTGATGGGAAGAAGATAAGGTATGTGCCCTTGTGGTACTGGCTGCTAGAGGAAAATGGCGGGGAGAGGAGTGGTCGCTAAGGAAAATGGGCTTTTTATGGTTGTGTAACTGGCATACTGGGAAAATCGCAGAGTTATTTGATTTCTTCTTGAGTATAGGGTCCTCACTGACCATGAGCCCATAGAGGGGATGACTTTTCCCAAAAAATAAAGAGGAATGTCAGTCATTCAATACAATGAATGATTATTCAATATCTTGAATTATATTCCCTCTGCTAGATCTATTATTATCTTTTCTTCCTACCCTTCTTCCCCTCTGCTTTTATTCTCTCAATCAAAACCTCCGCCGTCTCATAATCCCTGCCTTCCCTCCTTGCAATTTCAGCCTCTGTCTCAACAAGTTGGCCGGAAAAAGCCTTTGCAAGAATAGACTGCCTTAGTTTTTCAGTTTTTTCTCTTGCCGCTGCAACTTTTACTTATATCGAATCGGTAAAGGCAAAGAGGACATTAATACACGGACGGTTTCTTGATTTTTGAGGATAGTGGAAGTTCGATTAATAAATTGTCCACACACATTACATAAAAGATGAGATAACACACTATCGACTTTATTTGGAATTCTTGCCCATTTTTTAAAAGGAAAATGTCATTCTACTCCACAGCGAAAAATGGCAGTATACACGCTATTCTATTCATTCCGGCTCTTGATCCGTCCGACCAAAAAAGACCGCAAAATACCGAAATACACTTCAACAATTTCAACCCGGTCTGGAGAACCTTAAAATTTCATACATCAAACCGGGTTTTCTTTTGATTAAATCAGATATTTATAGGGCAGGCCTGAAAGGCTACATTATATACTATATAAAGGCTCGCAGAAAGTGCAATAAGGGCTTGAAAAGCTGTGAATTTTCTCATTTTGCCGGTGGTCACCGTCCTGTATAGGGGGATGGGAAGCCCGGGAATGAGAGGGGCTCTTCTTTTAGAGACCCCGAATAACATAGCTCCAATAAACAGAAGTACTGTCGAAATGATCAATATTTTTAAAAAGAGAGGCTGTTCGGATGGGTGACTCATTCCTGAGACCAGCTTGACATCCGTATTAAAATCTGCATTACTTATTTTCATCTGGTGAATTCCTGATGATTTCGGGGAAAACACAGTAAAGTCATCTATAAATTCTCCGGATTGATTGTGTCCACCAAAACCTTTTTGCCAGGAATATTCTGTATTTTGCGGGTCAACAATAGTTATGTTCAAAAGTTCTGTTCTGGCCTGTTCAGTTGTTGAAAAAATAAAAGTTACCTTTTCGTTTTCTGTGAACATGACACTTTCGTCAATATCACTTGACGGTCCTATCGAAGCACTTAAAATCTCTTCTCCTGTAATAGATCCTGCTACAAAAACAGAAAGTATCAAAAATGAAAAAGTAAACATAGAACCCATTAAAACAATATTAATAATTGAATTGATGGATTTTCCAATCACTGACATTTATTTCGCCACCTGGACACTTGAAAAAGATTAGACATCCATTATGAAATACTCTATTCATACACTCCATTTGTATTTAAAAATATTACACTGTATTCTCATGTGTTGAAGCAAAACCAGATAACTGGAAAATTTATCCCGGACGTCGTAACGAAAGATTTAACGGCTTTTCAACTAATCCATATCATATGAAAGTCAATTAACGGGTGGTCAGGTAGAAAGAGTAAAAGAAATTTACTGGATATTTGCAGGATAAAATATAATTTCCGGAATATAAGATTATCACTGTTGAAACATGAATGTTTTCTAATAATAAAAATATATTATAAAGATAAAAGTATTTTTTTATGATAAAAGTATTTTTAACACATTACAACCTTTTAATACATTACAACCTCTTAATACATTATAAGTTTTATAATATATCATACATCACTTTAAATTAATTGTGTTCAGACGAATAATCCAGGGCGAGTGTTATACATGAAAGAATCAGTTAGAAAAATTGGGCTCATAGGAGCTGGCCTGTGGGCAATGACTGAAGAAAGAGTAAATGAGCTTGTAAAAGACCTGGTTGATAAAGGGGATATTAGCAAAGAAGAAGGCAAAAAAGCTGTTCAGGACCTGGTTGAAGAGAGTAAGAAACAGAGGGTTGACCTCGAAAAGAAAATTAGTGACAAGATACAGGATGCCATCTCAAAGGCCGATGTCTTTACCAGAAAAGATATGCATGAGCTTGAATCAAGGTTAGAGATTCTGGAGGGTGAAGTCCAGAAAATGAAAAATAAAGAAAAGATGTTCTTCAAATGAGAGCATCTTTTTTATTCTTGGAGCTTTTTCCTCATGTTCATTAATCACTTCAACTTTTTTCCTTAGAATTCTTCAATATCTATCTCTTCTTCAAGGCTTGAATTCTTAAGCAGATCTTCAAGGTCTGTAACGTTTTCATCAAACTCCTGAACATCTGCTTCGGTAAGCCCCTTATTGGCTGAAGTATTTACAGAGGCATTTGAGGCCGGACCTTCCTCTTTCGCATCAGTCTCATTTCCAACGCAACCGGATACTGCAAGCCAGAATACTAAAATTGACATTACAAACAAATGTGTGAATTTTACCATTCTTTTCCCTCTTAACTGTTAAGTTTCTTTCTCAGAGGAATTCGTAGTCACGTCATTAAGCGTCGTCTTCATCTTCTGTATCGTCTGCGCTGTCGTCTACGTCCTCGTTACCTATTTGAGAACTTTCCTGGTTTTGTTCTTCGAGCCTGTACTGTTCTCTGTATGGTTCCAGTTTACCGAAGATTTCTTTCAAAACCTCATTTGCTTCATGTATTTCTTCGAGTGCATTTTGCAGGTATTTGTTTGCTTCTTCCAGTTCTTCTGGAGTTGCATCTTCTTTTTCGAAGATTTCTTCGGCTGCCTCAGTCTTTTCTTCGGCTGAGTCCATAAGTTCATTATAATTAGCAAGTTTTGCTTCGAGTTCTGCAGTCTCAATACCGGCTTCTTTCATTGCGTCGATTTCATTTTCAAGACGTTCGGCTATATCTTCGGATTTGTCCAGTAATTTATCTATCCTCTCACTGGCAGTTTTTCCTGTTTCCGCAACTGCGCTTTGCTTTGCATTATTCCAGGTTCCGCGTACCGAACTTGCTGCAGTTGCAAGTTCTTCAAGCCCTGATGCATTTCCAATTGCTTCTTTTTCTTCCTGCAGCTGGCTTATCCTGTCCTGGACAGCAGTAATTCTGGCTTCTGTCCCATTACCGTTTGACTGTTCAAGGTTATACTGAACTTTTTCAAGATGAGCTATCATATAGTCAATGCTTGCGTTCAAGTATTCCCTTGTAATTTCCAGGTCTCCTTCATCGTAGTTTCCTGACCTGAGCTGTTTTCGGACTGCAATGAAATTCTTTTTAGCCATTTGATAGTTGCTTTTCTGGGTCTTGAACTGCTCTTTTAACTGTGCCCTCTCCTGAGTTATTTCTCTAAGCTGTACTCGTTCCAGAGTTTTGTTTTCGGATTGATTTCTGACCTGAGTTTCTCCACTGACGAGGTCTTTTTTCTGAGGAGCTTCAGGAATATTTTCATATTTAGCATTATTACCTGCCCCAACCCCATTACCTGCAAGAGCTGCTGGAGACAGGATACTAAAGAGTATAAGTGTTAAAGTTAGATAAGAAGCATAGCGGATGATTTCCCCTAATTTTGTCATATGACTTACCCCCTTTAAATTATTTAGTTGTAATATTACTGAGATAGGAAACTATATAAGTATATTTTTTATAAGGGTGATAATCAACAGATAAATATGAAATTCAAAGTTTGAAGTTTTTCTACCCTCTGTATAACGTTTTATAAGCCTTTATATCTCAAGAGATATTAAAGGAAGATAGTTTCAGCTATGTAAGGCGCAGAAGAATAACAAAAGGTTCAATCATCTGTTTTTGGAGTATATAAGCCAAATAATCAGAGATCATCAAACCGAATGAAACTAACAAATTAGAACCGGATGAGCAAATTGAATAGAAGAGGCTGGATGTAATATTAATGCTTGAAAAGAAGATTTTGAGAAGACAGGAGTAAGAAAGGATATTTTTCAAGTTAGTTATCTTCCAATCAAATTTATGTTATTTTACTTTTTATTTTGTTTTTATCTCTTCATGTTTTTATTCCAATTTCATCTCTTATTTTTTCATCTCTTCTCACTAATTTTAGTTTCTTTCACCGTTTTTCGCTCACTCTCGCGGCTCTTCAAGTACTATTTCTTCCTCAACGCTTGCATTATTCAGCAGGTTCTCAAGCTCAGCCATGTCACCGTCAATTTCCTGAATCTCAGCTGGAGTAAGTCCCACTCCTGAATCTGGGACTCCATTCTCTGCCTCGGCAACTTCAGGGACGATTCCTGCCTCCTTTACATCAGACGTATTATTTCCAACACAACCGGACCCTGCAAGCCAGAAAATTAAGGCTGATAGTACAAACAGATGAACGAGTTTAACCATTTTCTGTCTCCTTAGTTTAAAATCTGTCCTCAGAGAAATTCTCAGTCATTTCTCCGGGTGACGTTGTTTTTCTCCTTTGGGATAGAATTCATCTTGTTCACAGGAGTGCCGTTTTTACAGATAAATTATTAGTTAATACAGATAAATATTAATTTGTACTTTTAGTATTATTAAGTTTTGTTTTTGTGCTATTTTTACTATGGATTTCATAAATTTCTTTGAAGTCATATTCTTTCAGTTCGTCGAAAATTACTCTGAGTATCTGATTCGCCTTATTCACATTATTCAGAGATTCGCGCAGGTAATTATTTGCCACTTTCAGATTTTCCTGGGTAGCGTTTTCATCTTCATAAATAGAATCTGCGGCTGCTTTTTTCTCCCGGGCAGCTTTTATATATAAATTATAACTTGCAAGCCTTGTCTGAAGGGCAGCCGTATCAACGCCTTTCTCGTTCAGGCTCTGAATTTCAATATCGAGTTCTTCTGAGAGATTTTCGGACTTATCAAGGAATTCCCCTATTCTCTGGCTAACAATTTGTCCTGCACCTATCAAACTGGTTTTCTGCGCATTAGTCCATATTTCGCGCACGGATCTGACCGAATCAATAAGTTCTTGCTGGCTGGAAGCATTTACAACTTCTGCCTGTTCAGCCTCAAGCAGTTTAATACTCTCTTTTATGGCTACAATTTTCTCTTCAGTTCCATTACCGTTTGAGTACTGCATGTTGGTATTTACGTTTTTCAGATGGACAATCATATAACTAATACTGGAATTCAGGTAGAGTTTTGTGGCATCTACACCTTCTTCAGAGTTAGAATTAAGCTTTCCTGCTTGAATTTGCTTTCTCACCTTAAGAAAATCCTCTTTTGCTTCCCTATATTCACTCTTCTGTAACTGGAGATCTTCCCGTATCTGTTTTCTTTCAAGCATATATGCAGAATAGTTACCATGATCATGTTTTTGGGCTCTGCCTTGATCATTCACATTTTCAGGATCGGAATTTTCAGTGCTACTACTATCCTTTACACTGTCTTTTCCTTTATTTTCTGAACCTGTATATGCAGAGTTACCCTGATCATGTTTTTGGGCTCTGCCTTGATCATTCACATTTTCAGGATCGGAATTTTCAGTGCTACTACTATCCTTTACACTGTCTTTTCCATTATTATCTGAACCTGTAATACTCTCGCCTGCATACTGGGCTCCATTTCCATGCTCTGAAGAGCCTTTGGCAGCAAGTGATCCTCCAGGCAGAATACAAAGTATAATTAATATAAATGTGATATAAGCCAGATATCGAACAATTACTGATTTTTTCATCTGACTGCCTCCTTTGGCAAGTTATAACATTGTGATAAGGGAATAGGGAAATATAAGCATACTTTTCGGGATAAAACTGATTAATAATTATATATAAGCTTCCAAGCTTGATATGATCTTTATTTCCTTGATAAAACTTTAATTTGCCTTCACGTATATTCTATTAGGTGAGGACTCTGAATAACTTTTACCTATTTCCGCAATAATTGTTCAAAACTTCATTGAAGCGAAGTTAGAATAAGATTATAAATTTATTTTTTGTGTCTGATATTCATAACTAAGTTTTGTTCCAAAACCGATAGCATATGAGCGAGAAAATTCATTAACCGATGACCAATTAACTTGCATTCTGTACTTTTGGACTTCTGGCAAGGAAAAGTAAAAGATTTATGCTAAAAACCCATTTAAAGCTGCGTGAATTTTAGAAAGCTCTTCAAGGTCGCCTGTGTATTTATATTTCTGATGTCTGTTCAGGGAAATGCGCTTGCTGCGACGATTCACGGGACAGCATATGAGTGGTATAGCTTTAAACCCCTGGAAAACACAGTAGTTGAGATAAACTCTACTCCAGAGCAGTCTTTTGTTGCAACGGATGCCAAATACTCATTTAACCTTACTCCAGGCACATACAAAATAACCGCTAATTATCTTGAAGAGAACACTGTGATTTATAAAACTGAAGAAAATGTTACAATTTCCGATGATGGTGAATATGTTCACGATCTTCTCCTTTTCCCAATTTATCAGGAGGATCTTCTTAACCAGGAGGACTTTGAAAATGTTGACCTGAATATTGAGGAGGAAGAAACTCAATCTCAGGCAAGCTCACAAAATACGGTCTTGATATTTGCTTTACTTGCACTTTGTATCCTGCTTCTGGCTGGTTATTTAGTGAAAAAGGAAAAAAGAACCCCTCCTGAAAAGGCAGCAGATTCCCCCGGAGAAACTCAAACTATTAATGCACCAGAACCAGATATATCGGAACCTGAAAATTTCACAACAGGGGCAAAAATGTCTGGATATGCAGATACCGGTGAAGCTGGTTTAATTGAAGAAGTTCCAAACATAAATTACGAGCCTTACGCACCTCATATTGTAGAAGAAGATATGTCTGATACAGAGACACCTGTGCAGCAAGGAATGAAGTTGCCAGATG
This sequence comes from Methanosarcina sp., assembly GCA_013331265.1. GTDB lineage: Archaea > Halobacteriota > Methanosarcinia > Methanosarcinales > Methanosarcinaceae > Methanosarcina > Methanosarcina sp10923u. The sequence goes on along the minus strand of DUGS01000063.1, from coordinate 15,863 downwards.
ACTCAAAAATATCCGTTAATTCCCTGTCTGAAGAGATATCTGATTCGTTGAGTTCCATAGGGCCCGAAAACCCGGAGGCAAGTCTGCCTGACGACCTAAAAGAAATGATGAATCTGATACGGGCTAATGGGAATCGAATTACTCAGAGAGAACTCCGGAAAAAGTCTCCTTATTCAGAGTCCAAAGTAAGCCTCATGCTTTCAGATCTCGAAGAGCGTGGATTGATTGAGAAGTTCAAAAGGGGCAGAGGAAATATTATCCGAATTCCCGATGAATAGATTCTTAAACAGGGAGAATCTATGGAAAAAAAGGAGTAAGGAGGATATCTACTTAGAAAAGAATAGTAATTTAGAAGAAAGTACCACTTTTACCTCTTTTGATAAACCATAAATAGCAAACTATATAACTGAATTCATCTACTAAGCAGCAGGAAAGGTCAACAAAAATTAAAAAGATCTGGCATAGATATTTCCACTCCCCATCTTGATTCATTATACCAGGATTACCTTTTACACTATTGGCCGGATTAATTACTGAATATAAACATTGCATTTTCATTATAAAGATTACATTCTCATTAAAATTAATATTACATGCTCATTAAAATTAATATTTCATTACCTGATTCATTTGAATGATTATAAATTGCATGAGGGACACTATGCGAGTTTCCATGGACATTGAA
>DUGS01000063.1:1106-14960 GCA_013331265.1 Methanosarcina sp. | reverse complement strand
TAGCCCTCCAGCCTCTTTCGGAATTCAAAGCTAACCTGATAACGGTTTTACATCATCACCAGAAAAGAACCCCCAGAAAGACAGTACCTGTACAGCTCGTACTTGAGGTAAAACCTGAGACCATAGGAGCAATAAAAGCAAAGCTTGAGGAAAGCGGGATAAGAGTCGTAAGGGTTGGAGAACAACGTTTCAGAGAAAGCATAAATGTGGTTCTTATAGGGCATGTGGTCCACACAGGGATCCAGGATACGATTGACGAGATTGACAAGACCGGGTTTGCAGAGGTTGTGGATCTCTCATTATCCATGCCGGGCATTAATTTGCTTTCTTCAGCCCTGATCAGAATAGATGCTGTGGGTAAAGAGGACCTGCAAAAGGCGCTTGATATCCTGAAAACAGTCTCGGCAAAAAAAGATTTGCTGATGGTGCTTCCAATAGACATCCAGGCCTGAAAAACAAGGAGATTTAAAAATATGAAAACAGTGCGCTGTTCTATATTAGGATTTGGTGCAATCGGACAGGGTGTAGCCGAGGCACTCCTTATGAAAAAAGAGTATCTGGAAAGTATAGGGCTGGAAATACTGGTGGTCGCTGTTGCGGACTCCAAAGGAGCTACTGTCAATCCCAATGGTGTGGATCTTGCTGACTGCCTTGCCCGCAAAAGAACGAAGGGCACGGTTGCAATAGAAAAACTTACAGGTGTTGAAGTTATAAAGTCCGTAGACCACGAACTTGTAATTGAGACCACTCCTACAAATATCGTTACTGGAGGAGCGGGGCTTCAGAATATGCTTGCAGCCTTCGAGACCGGTAAAGATGTTATTACCTCCAATAAAGGTCCGCTTACACTGAAGTACAGAGAACTGATGGAAGCTGCAAAAAATGCCGGATCAAAATTCAGGTTCGAAGCTACGGTCGGCGGCTCCATGCCAGTTATCAACCTGGCAAACGAGGTTCTTGCAGGAAACAGGATTAAAAGCATTAAAGGTATTCTGAACGGAACATGCAATTATATTCTTACCAGGATGCTTGAAGAAAGGGCAAGTTATAAAGACATTCTTGCTGAGGCAAAGGAACTCGGAATTGCCGAAAGCGACCCTACATATGATGTGGAAGGGATTGATACGGCCTGCAAGCTTGTAATTCTTGCCAATGCGATCTTCGGGCTTGATGCAACATATAAGGATGTTGAGGTTACGGGGATTACGAAAGTTACACCTGAAGCCCTTGAAATGGCTTATGAAAGAGGGCATGTAATCAAGCTAATAGGCGAGGTCAGCAGAGAAAGAATTCATGTTGCTCCAAGGCTTGTGCCTATAAATCACCCCCTTGACGTAAGAGGCACTCTGAATGTGGCTTCTATGGATACCGAACTTGCGGGAGAAATTACGGTTACTGGCAAGGGCGCAGGCCCGATCGAAACAGCAAGCGCAATTCTCAGTGATCTGATCGCAATTTACGCAAATCAGTAACTGCTGGAAACATCGGCCTTCATATAAGAAGCCGAAAAACAAAAAATAAAAAAGGCTGTGTGGAGTATGACAAGTTTCAGGGAATTTGCAGAAACATGCCAGGCAATTGAAAAAATATCGAGCACTATAGAAACCACAAGTAAAGTTGCTGACCTTCTCAAAAAGGTTGACGTTGAAGAACTGCCTATTGCCACTCATTTTATAATGAGTGAGGTTTTTCCTGCCTGGAGTGGGCAGCAGCTTGGAATTGGCACAAGCCTGCTTTATGTTTCTCTCTCAAAAGCCTCAGGCATGTCTATACAAAGTATAGAATCTCTTATTCGAACCACCGGAGACATCGGGGATACCGCACTCCTTATCCTGAAAGAAAGAAGGAAGAATCAGGTGACATTTTCTTCTTTTTTCGAGGAGCAGCCTGAGCTCTCAATAACAGAGGTTTACAGGCGTTTCAGGACGGCATCCGAAGCTTCCGGAAAAGGTTCACAGGATGTTAAGGTCAAAAACCTCCAGTTTCTCTTCACGTCGTCAACCCCAAGGGAAGCAAAATACATCTCCAGGCTTGCACTTGAAGAACTCCGGATAGGAGTAGGGGAAGGAGTTGTCAGGGACGCTATTGCAAAAGCTTTCTTGGTCCCTGCAGAGATTGTGGAACATTCATTCATGGTTACAAACGATCTTGGGATAGTGGCTGCGGCTGCCAAAAAAGGAGGGATAGAAGCCCTCGAGAACCTTGGGATCGAAATCAACCGCCCGATCAAGATGATGCTTTCGCAGATCAGCCCTGATATAGATGCTGATATAAGGGATATGAAGGAGGCTGCGATTGAGTGGAAATTCGATGGGGCGAGAGTCCAGGTCCACAAGAGTGGAGATACGGTTACTCTTTTTTCACGAAAGCTCGAAAATGTTACCAATTCTCTCCCTGACCTTGTTGAAATAGTCCGGAAACATGTAAAGGCTGAGTCAGCAATCCTTGATGGAGAAGCCGTAGCTGTAGATGAAGACGGAAAGCCCAGGGCTTTTCAGGAGCTTCTTAAGCGTTTCAGGCGCAAGTACGATGTCAAGGAAAAAGCCCTTGGAATTCCTATCCAGCTCAACCTTTTTGACATTATGTACCTGAATGGCAGGACCCTTATAGACCTCCCCCTTATTGAGCGGAGAAAAGCACTTGAGTCCTGTGTGGAAAGCTCTGTTGAGGACTCAAAATCCATTTCTGTGGATAAGCAGGTCATAACTGGAGACCTTGAGATTGTGGAAAAAATCTACAGGGAAGCATTACAGGCCGGGCATGAAGGAGTTATGGTCAAAAACCCGAACTCTGTTTATTCTCCTGGCAAGCGCGGCAAAAACTGGCTCAAGAAAAAACCCCTTATGGATACCCTTGACCTTGTAATTGTGGGGGCTGAATGGGGCTTCGGGCGCAGGGCAAACCTGATAGGCTCTTATACTGTTGCCTGTTACGACCCTGAGACTCTCCGCTTCCTGCAGGTCGGCAAGGTCGGCACAGGGCTTACCGACGATCAGCTAAAAGAGCTTACAGAAATACTTTCAGGGTTAATGGAGGGCGGAGAAGCCGGAGGGGTATTTGCCATAAGGCCAAAGGTTGTCCTTGAGATCGCTTTTGAGGAAATCCAGAAAAGCCCCACCTATGATTCGGGCTTTGCACTCCGTTTTCCCCGCTTCATCCGCATCCGGGACGATAAAGACCCTGAAGAAGCTGATACGATCCAGCGGATAGGGCGCGTATACAGTCAGCAGTTGAAAAGACTTTAAATTTAATGCCTTTTTGAAAAGAATTGAAATGTGAAATAAAAAAGACCTGTTTGAGACTTGATCCATAATAGGAATCAAACATACTTAAACAGGTCATCCCTTTTAATTTCGTGAAGCCTGTCCCGGAGAAGCCCTTTTAAAGCTTTCAAATCCCCTTTCTTGGCGCTGATTGGAGCAATCAAATGTTTCCAGTTCTGCCAGGGAGGCTCAAGTCCCAGGCGGATTGCAACCTCGTCAAGGAGAGGGTCAAACTCGTTTTCTTTGACTCTGTCCATCTTATTTGCAGCAACAATGGTATCGATCCCTATTTCCCTGAGGAAATCAAACATCTCAACGTCGATAGGGATCTGTTCCCTTGAGTCCCATCGGTCAACAATTTCAGGGAATGCCGGCCCGTCTATTACAAGGACACCGATTTTGATCCTTTCGGAATTCTCTTCGATATAGTGTACGGTTTTATCTTTGACTATATCCTGCTTCCTCTCCTTCACCCCACTCATGAAACCGAATCCGGGCATATCCGTAATGAGAAGGTCCGAGACCTGTGCATGCGTGGGGCGCAATGTGACTCCTGGACGTTTTCCTACCCTTACCTTTGCCCCGAAGAGCTCCTTCAGGAGGGAGGATTTCCCTACATTTGAACGCCCTACAAAGATAATCTCAAGATTTATACCGCTTTCAGCTGCAGTCTTGCTGGTCTTCATTTATTTTACCTCATTTGCTTCCCCGAGCTTTTTATCGAAAGCCCTCAGGAAAGCCTCAAGGGAATTTTCTGGGATACGCGCTCCTGCTGCAAAAGGATGCCCGCCGCCACTTCCTCCAAACTTAGGAGCAAACGAGCGTAGAAGGCGGTTTAGATCAACCTTTCCCCGGGAACGAATGCTCAGGTCATAAACACCTTTTCTCTCCCGGTATTCAGCTGCAATTCCCACTTCTCTCTGGCCGTAGGAGGCTGCATAGATCGCTGCCTTTGAGATGGAGTTATTCGTATTTACAATATACGCACTATTTTTCAGGACTTTCACGTTTTCTTTTACAAAAAACCGGATATTCTCTTCATTAATTGCAGCTTCCCTGGCAAGCTCGAGTAGATCGGGAATATTTGAAGGAATTTCGTTCTTTGAGAGTGGTTCAAGCAAAGTTCTTTTAAATTCATATTCTTTTCCCTTATGGATTATTGCCTGAATCAGGGTTCCAGCCTGAAAATAGAGACTTCTTTTGTCCCAGTCTCTTACCCAGTCCTTTACACAGGGAGTATTATCACAGAAATCGCCTATAGCCCCGTATATGGCAACTCTTTTCATTTCTTCGCTTAGATATTCTTCAAAGACCCTGTAAGTCAGCTCGGAGGAGCATACTCCGGTATCATGGTAGAACCATTCTTCTTTTCTGCAGTCTTCCGGAAGAGGGTGATGGTCTATATAATAAAGGTTGCATTCATCCGCAAGTCCCTCAAGTGTGGAATGGAGTTCAGAGCAGTACCTTTCGTCGATTGCAATATCACAGATGATGAGAGTCTCAACGCCTTCAATAAGATTTAATTTTTCAAGAAGGCTGACTGGGCTTGTAAAGTATACATATGCATCAGGGAAAGCACTCTTTGCAAGTGCTCCCGAACATATCCCATCAGAATCTCCATGAGTAAGGATCAGGGTTTTTGCTTTGAGCGGGGTCTGGAGTTCTTTCATGTTTTGACTCCTTTTTCTTCTTTTAAAAAGTATGCTTTTTTTTGGTCTCTTTGTATGGAATCTCATTTTCTCATATCATTTCATTTCATTTCATGGTTTTATGGAAGTTCTATGTTTTAATTGTTAATCTTATTTTTTATTCTAATGTTCCTACAGGTGATGCTCCTGATTAATTGGTATTGACTGACTAATAGGGCAGATACGATGAGTCATGTGAAGAATCAGGCAGGTAAAAAATGCAAAACAGGAAAAACTAATGAATGTCGGCAATGGTATTTAGCAATCCGGTTAGCAGTGTTCAGGTTGGGAAAGGATGCTCCGGAACCCGGAAGCATCCAGATTTAACTTATTGGTCTTTCAGTTGCTTTTCTTTCTAAGGAGCCCTGTTACAGTCAGAAGCCCTGCTACAGCAAGTATGGAACCGAATCCAGGGGTATCTCCATAATCCTCTTCCGTCCCACTGGTTTGTGCCTGGCCTGCAGGTTCATTTTTCTCCTGGTTGGACCCGGTTTCCCCTTCCGGCTGTGAGCTGCTCCCTTCAATTGCCATTGGCGTTCCTACATAAACAACAGGAGTTTCTGAGATGACCTCTCCTGAGTATTTATCGAGATCAAGGAAAGTTGCTTTGCAGGCAGGAAGCTGGACTTCTCCTTCTTTGTGCATCTGCATGATGTAAGTGATTGTCTTTGAACTGCCGCTTCCAAGTACCTGCTTGAAACTCGTTTCTCCACTTATAAGTTTAGCTTCGGGAGGTACTGTATCGGTTGCTGTTACACTTGCATCAACATTTCCAGTGTTCCTTGCAGTGACCGTTACAGTCAGTTCGTCCCCCGGGTTTAGCTGCTGTTTGTTGATAGTTTTTGTAATTTCAATATAGGGCCCGTAAATTTTTGTTGATTCAGAATTCTCGGAAGTCACTTCTTTGCTCTGCCCGTTTGCGAGGGTGAAAGTGGCAACTGGTTTGGGGAATGTATAATCCCCTGGTCTTTCTGGAATAAGGATATACTCAAAAACCTTTTCGGCCCCTTCTCCGGCTTTCAGGGAAAGCGTTTTTTCAAGGGGGACACTTTCTTTAAGGCGCATTCCGGAAACAATCTGGTCTTTGAGGGCTATATTGTTTATATCGCATATCCCTCTGTTCCGGACTGTAACTGAAACATACACTTTCTCCCCCATATGGCGCTCCTTTGTAGCACTCTTCGAAACAATGAGGTCCCATTTTTTTTCGACTTTTATACTTTTGGAACCAGTCTGTTCATACTTGTTGCCCTTAATGTCCTCGCCTGTGGTTTTTGCGGTTATCTTAAAATTTGTATCTTCCCAGGGAGCAGGCGTTTTCAGTGTGAGAGTAATGGGTTCAACAGTCTCGCCTTTAAGTATTTTTGTGTATGTATATTTCGTTTTTCCATTAAGTACTTCCAGATCGCCTGTATCAACAGTCAGCACGACATTTTGAGCCTTTGCTTTCCCATTATTGTTAACTGTTACCGTTACATCGATTCTGTTATCTCCTGCAGATTTAGAATCGTATGTATCTTTTTTAGTTTCAACCTTTATGTCAAACCCTGGCTTTCCTCTTACAAGAATGTCCAGTTCAGCATATGGATTCCAATTTCCGGTCTTGAATTCCTTTCCATCTTTGGTAAGAATTTCATAGTTTGGATCCACTTTCTGGGCATAAACCTTTATCTCATCATTATATTCAAATTCCATGCCTGCTGTAAGAGGAGATGTCTTCAATTTCTCGCCATCTTTTGAAATAGAAACGAATACCATCTTGTCTTCATTAAAGTCTTCTGCTTTTATTTCATACCCATCTACGGTTATTGTACTTCCCCAGGAAAGTTTTGCTCCGTCCAATTTCTCTTCCCACTCCACGTTATCTGCCGCAAAAGCAGTCATTGAGAGGCCGGAGAAAATACAAACGGCAAGTAATGTGATCAGTACTATCCTTTTAGCCATAGTGACCTTCCTTGATTTTGATACTGTATTCTAGGACCCGGGCATAGGAAACGTACACTTCGCACTTCTGTAACTTGCGGCTTACTAATCATTATAAACATTTAAAGAAAAATATTTTATAAATGTTATTTGATTACAGCCGTGATATTTATGCGCAGTATTACCCCGCCCCCAGCATACCTCGCATGAAGTAATTATTTGTAGATCCATATTTTCAATTTATTTTTTATAATTATTAATTTTATTACTATTCTTAGTGATTTCACTTTCATTCCTATGAAATCGAAATTTCTTAATTTTTGATTGATTAATCTATCAACGGAATCTTATCTATATCTCTATAAAATATCTTCGTATATCCTATTTTAATTTTTGCTAATGTTTAGCGACTATATTATATAAATGTAGGTCTTTTAAACACAAAGCTGGCCCATTTTCAAATGAAATTGACTTGTAGAATCAAAATAAGTTATGGAGCTTGAAAGAGACATAAAAATAAGTAATTGCGCTGACAGAAGTGAACTGCCAGATCTTATCAGATTATCTCATCCAACCCATCAATTCAGGGTTGAAATTAAATGTAATAAACACTTAATCTGAGTTCTGACCAGCGAGAACCAGTACTTCTAAATTTTCCTGTATCCTGAGGTTTTTCCATGAAACTTACAAAAATTGTGCAGACCCTTGAAGAGATAGCTCCACCTGAACTTGCCGACGACTTCGATAAAGGTAGAATTGGGTTGATCCTTGGGCTTAAGGATGATGTGAGCAGGATTGCAGTTGCTCTGGATGCAAATTCTTACGTGCTTGAAAAAGCGGCTGAAATTGGGGCGGACATGCTGATTACACATCACACCCTGATCTTCCATCCAGTAAACATAATTTCAAAATCTCTGGCATCTTCCCTTAAGATCGCGCTTGACCACGGGATATCCCTGTACAGTATGCACACAAATTACGACAGAGCCGATGGAGGAATTAATGATGTTCTTGCAGCCAATCTCGGACTCAAAAATATCAAGACTTCAGAGATTGGCAGGATAGGGGATATTGAAACCTGTTCTTCGGCTGAACTGGCAGCTTATGTTTCAGATTGCCTGCAAACTCCTGTCATGTATGCCGGGGAAAAGCAAGAGATCAGTAAGGTTATGGTTGTGGGAGGTAGCGGCTTCCGGAATGAATTCCTTAAAATCGCCAGGGAAAGCGGGGTTGATGCCTTTATTTCATCAGAGCTTAAACATGACGTTCTCAGAATGAACGGAGACCTCTGCCTGATTGATGCAACCCATTATGCCACTGAAAACCCGGGTATGAAAGCCTTATGCCCCAGACTGCACAGTCTTCTTGGAATTGCTGTCGAATTTATTGACCAGCCTTCCGGGCTCAGGGCATTTGACTTCAGAGCTGACAAGAATAAGGCTGAACTTAATATAAAAGAAGGAAAAGAAGACTGTAAACAGAAAGAAGAGGAGAAGGACTCGCTTGATCTCATGCTCGAAGAGCAGGCAAGAAACCAGATACGCTCGGATTACCGGCGCAGCCTGGGCAATGAAAACCGAAGAAGATACCTCGAATAAACTCTTTGATAAGTGATATTTTTACCGATGTTACTCAACCAGTATTACTCATGTTTCAATTGAATTCAAATAGTTTTCAAAATGCCTTTTTAAAAGGTTCGTTTCTTTTATTTCAGGCAGAGAGGACATTATTGTCTCGAGATAACCATATTCTTTAAGAAGGGAAAAAGTTGCAGGGAAATTTATGTCAAAAATCCAGCTTAGACGAAGAAGTTTTACGTCGTTTCTGTTTTTCATGTCCACGATTTTTGCCATTCTGTTATTAAGAATTTCTGAAACTATGGGTTCTGAATATCCCTGAGTATCAGGCAGATTTAATTCTAATGCCGGATTCAGATATTTACCTTCCGAATATTCTTCACTAGAAAGCTTCAAGATATCAATCTTATCTGCATCCCTTATCAGCTTGGAGAAAAAATTAAGTTTGCTGCACTTATCTATATTTTGTGGGATCTCCATTCGGTTGTGGTATTCTATAGCTTTCAGGATGAGATTTTCTTCTTCTGCTGAAAGGCGGGATAGAACTTTTTTGTTGCTCAGAATTTTCACACTCAGGACAGCGTGGTTCTCTGATTCAGAATCTCTAAACGTTTTATATTTCATGAACTGTTCAAAACGGCCCAGGTCATGAAATAGAGCTATTACTTCTGCAAGCATGCATTCCTTTTCGCTTATTTTTTCAGATTTAGAAAGTAAAAGAATATTTTCACAGACTCTTCCAGTGTGTTTGATCTTTAACTCAATATTTTCCTGAATAAAAGGGTCAGGAGAAGAGAATTGTCTTACATATTCGAAAAACCACTTCCTGAAAAAATCCAGGTCTTCCTTCTGCATGCTCCTGCAATAAGAAATATGAAGGTATTATACTTTATGCATATCTTGAAGATTTTGTACTGAAAAGGTTTTTACTGTTTAATAACAATACTACTTGATCTGGGCAAGAATGAGAGATATAATCTCCTTTAAGATAATAGCCCTGTAATGTACTGAAACCTAACTATCGAAACCTAAACATTAATACTGTGACCATGTGATATAAATCCAGCATTATCCTGTGAATTAAATCCAGCATTATCCTGTGAATTTAAGAATTATCTATTAATTTCACATCTTTTGGAAATATATATAATCAGATATTAATACTTACATGAAATTATTAGATATTAATACTAAATTAATAGATATTGACACTTATATAAAATTTAGTGGTTTTACATTGAAAACCTGATGTCCTCATAGACTTGATAGTCTTCATAGAAACCTTGTAATTTCCGTAATAAACTGTATAAATTATATATAGGAGAAGCACTCAAATTAAATAAGTATGTACTGGAAATAGTAGGAAGAGATTCAGTCCAAAATGGAAGGATGTCTCTGGGGGCAGGAAGAATTTGTATGATCACTTATTAATATAATTACTATATATATAATTATTATTTGAGTAATTACTTATAGGATGCTCTTATTTACATTATTTAAGATAGTATATACAGATAGTATATACAGAGTGATCTTATCTTTATACAGAGTGATCTTATCTTGATAGTATATACAGATAGTATATACAGAGTGATCTTATCTTTATACAGAGTGATCTTATCTTAAATGATGCTGACATACTGCTTATAAATAATTCCAGAGGAACTCATTAGAATAAATCGGGGTATTTAATGAGCTCAATTAAAAAAATCTGTTTAATCGTATGTTCTTTCAGTCTTTTGGCTTTTGCTTTATCTTTTACCTCAGGTTTTATACCTGTAGCAGAAGCAGCTGAAACTCAGAATGTTGTAGAAGGCGGAGTCCCTGCCGCTCTTACTCTTGAAGAAGTACTTGCGCAGCACCCGACTTCTGTAGAAGGCATGTTAAAGAAAGGCAATGATCTCTATTCCCTCAAAGAATATGAGCTTTCTATGGAATGCTTTGAAGACGTACTTAAAATGGACCTTAACTCATCGATGGCATGGTATGGGAAAGGATGTGCTCTGTACTCTCTGGATAGATATGAAGAATCAATCAGCTGCTATGACAGGGCTATTGCAATCTTCCCGGTTTCTTCCGGAAGCTGGTATGAAAAAGGCAACAAGTCCCTTCAGACGCAAAACTTTATAGAGACAATCACCTTCTGCGAGAAAAGTTTCGCTACGGATAATTATCTTTCCAGATTATGGTTCCAGAAAGCTCTTGCCTCCGAGAAACTCGGTCTTGACCAGGAAGCTTTAGCCTCTTATGAGAGTTCAATTCAATTTGGCTCAAACTCCTCAAAAGCTTTGAAAATGCAGGGAAAGGCGTATGCCGGGCTTGAGAACTACAAAGAAGCAATGAGCTGTTTTGATAGAGCCCTTAATATTACCCCGGAAAATTTTGAACTCTGGACTCAGAAAGGAACAATGCATGATATCTCCGGAGATTATGAAACTGCAATAAAATGTTACGATCAGGCTATTTCCCTTAACCCTGACTTTGTGGAGGCCTGGTACAATAAAGGCGCAGACCTTGAGAGAATGGAAATGTATCAGGATGCTCTGACCTGCTATGACTTTGTCCTCCTTTCGGAGCCAGATAACCTTAACGCTCTCCAGAAAAAAGGGTTCTGCCTCGAACAGCTTGGTAAAAATGAAGAGGCTCTGCAGTGCTATGACAAGATACTCGTTTACAGTCCTGATAACACTGATACATGGTATAGAAAAGGTTTCGTGCTTAATGCAACGGGACAGTATGACGCTGCAATAATCTGCTATGAGAAAGCCCTTAATCCTGATGCAGGAATTGATGTAGAGGAAGCTGGAGATAGCCTTCTCAAAAACCTTAATGCTTACGACTCTACACTTCCCAGTTATTCTGAAGTTCCCGAGTTTAAATCTCCTGCAATTAAAATCTGGTATGATAAAGGACTTGCTTTTGACAACCTTGAGAACTACGAGTCTGCCCTTGAGTGTTATGATAGGATTCTTGAGACCGAGTCAGGACATGCAGTTGTCTGGTATAAAAAAGGACAGGATCTTGACAGACTGAACAGGTCTAAAGAAGCTGTTGACTGCTACGATAAAGCCCTGAAGCTGGACTCAGGATATGCCAAAGTCTGGTATAAAAAGGGCTATGATTCTTCAAAGCTTGGGCAGTACAAAGATGCCGCAAAAAGTTTTGATGAAGCAACCGATCTTGATGGTAATTACACACTTGCATGGTATGGAAAAGCTTTTGCCCTGGCAAAGATAGAAAAATATGAAGATTCCATTGTTTGCTATGACAGAGTCCTTGCCGTTGCACCTGATAGTCCCGAAATCTGGTACAACAAAGGTCTTCTCCTTGACCAGCTCGGAAGATATCAGGAAGCTTCAGACTGCTACAGTCAGACTCTCCAGATAAATTCAGGTTATTCTATTGCTCGTTTCAGATTGAATAAGAATATGGAAACGTTGTCTGGGAACTCAACTCCCTTATCGGTAGAACGTAAAGATCTGAATATTAGTCCACGGAAGGCAGTTTCAGTAGGTTTCTGGCCTTACCTTTTGAGCCACGATTATGCAAGCCCTGAAGACCGTTCAGACCTTTCAAGGAACCTTAACGATATGAGTCCAGAATTCAGTTACGATGCGGCATGGTACGGCAAAGCTTCAACATGCAGCAAAATTGAGATGTATGATGATGCACTTTATTCCTACGATATGGCTCTTGCGATTAATCCTGTAAGAACCGAGGCATGGTATGAGAAAGGGTCTGTCCTTGACAAACTCGGAAGAAGTGAGGAAGCACTTGAGTGTTATAAGAAAGCCCTGGATATTGACCCTCAGTCGAGTAATGCATGGTATGGAATGGCTTCTACCTCAAGCGATCTTGGAAGGTCTCAAGAAGCAGTTGCTTACTATGATCAGTTACTTGCTCTCAACTCCAGTGATTCGGAAGCCCTTAAGGGAAAATCTCTTGCCCTTGTAAGCCTTGGCAGGTATGATGAAGCAATTGCCTGTTTCAATCCTCTTCTTAAACTTGAGCCTGAAAACATAGAAGCCCTGGAAGGCCGAGCTTTTGCTTTAGCCAGGTCCGGAAAGCAGGAAGCGGCACTGCAAGACTATGACCTAATTATGGAGCTTGACCATAACAACTCAAAGGTGCTGGCCGAGAAAGCTTCCTTGCTCGAAGAACTCGGCAGGTATGAGGATGCTGCTTCAACCTACGGGGAGATTCTCAAGATTACGCCTGAGAACAGAGAGATAATGTACCGACAGGGCAAAGCTCTGGAAGCTATGGGGGATTTCGAAGCAGCAATCGCCTGTTATGACCAGATCCTTACGCTGGACCCAAAAAATATTGATGCAATTAATAACAAGGGTTTTGCTTTATCTAAAATGGAGAGATATCAGGAGGCACTTGCAACCTATGATAAAGCCCTCGTGTATGCTCCAGACAACCCTGCATCCTGGTATTTCAAAGGGTGCGCGAATTTCGCAATAAGCAGTAATAACGCTGCTCTTGATTGCTTTAATAAAACGACGCATTTAAAGCCGGACTGCATAACGGCATGGTATAATAAGGGATATCTACAAAATGTGCTGGGAGAAGTTAATGAATCGATAAACTCTTATGAGGGTGCTCTTGCAATCAATCCCAATGCACCTTCTGTCCTTTATAACAAGCGTTTTTCCCACTATCGAATAAAGGAATTTGATGAAGCTTCGGCATGTAAGGCAAGGCTTGATTCAGTGGATCCCGGCTTTGAGGCAGCTCTGGAAAATAGGGGAACTCGTATCTTTATTCCCAAAACCTACATAGGCAACCTTGATTACTCGTTACCTGTGAGATGGTATGGTGGGGAGGATAATGTTTCTCTAAACACCAGCATAAACACGACTCAAGTTTCTCAGCAGTTAAACAACAATTCCTCTGAAATTGAAGAGGAATATGAAGATACTTATGAAAGTTACTCTGAAACCGATAGAGATGCCGGGTACTGGTATATTCCTGAGCCTGAAGATGGCCAGAAAAATGAAGGTCAGAAAAATGAAGGCCAGAAAAATGGAAATGACAGCGAAAACTGGTATGTTCCGGAGCCCGATGAGGTTTAAGAATCAAAAATGAAAATAAGCTAAAAAATAAGAATTTTGTGGTATGCCTGAAACTTTACATGCATACCGATAAACTTTTTTTCTAAAAAGCTCAGTGTTCGGATTTTTCCCAGTATTCTTCGGCTTCCTCTTCCATTTCTCCCAGTCTGTCGTAATAGTCCGGAAACTCATTAAGATGAGCCAGAGCAATCTTTCCTGTCATTATAGGGTCGTCGTTTGTGACATTTGTTGCGAGATCTCTGGTCCCATGTTCCAGCTCTACGTCCATGCCTCTGCGGAACTGGTCAACATCAAACTCATCCCATTTTATTCCAAGCTGTTC
>DUGS01000063.1:541-997 GCA_013331265.1 Methanosarcina sp. | reverse complement strand
GCCTCTGCGGAACTGGTCAACATCGAATTTATCCCAGGTTATTCCAAGTTTTTCCCCAACTGTCTTTGCCTCTTCAGCAGTAAAATTTTTCGTTACCAAAATTATCACTCCGAATGGCTTGATCTACTTTTGTACTTAAGGTTTGTCCTGCAGATTTTCCTTTTTTCCCGTTTTTCTTTTCACAGGAGGTTTTTCTTCCGAATAAAAAAGCACTTCCTGCCATTAAAGAGTATTTCCTGTCACTATATTTATAACAGATATGAAATTATGAATGAGGGAGCGACACATGTCAGAAAAAGATACTTTGTTTATAAAGCGTGCTATTAAGCTTTCCCTCGAAAGCGTAAAAAGAGGCGGAGGGCCTTTTGGTGCCGTAATAACGAAAAACGGAGAAGTAGTTTCTGAAAGCAGCAACCAGGTCACCATACTTAATGACCCAACCGCTCATGCCGAGAT
>DUGS01000063.1:0-369 GCA_013331265.1 Methanosarcina sp. | reverse complement strand
CAACCGCTCATGCCGAGATCAGTGCCATAAGAGAGGCAGCCCGGAAACTGAATACCTTTGATCTTAGCGGGTGCGAGATCTACGCTTCCTGTGAGCCATGCCCCATGTGCCTCGGGGCCATTTACTGGGCAAGGATAGATAGAGTTTTCTTTGCAAACACAAGAGTTGATGCGGGAAATATCGGTTTTGATGACTCCCTCATATACGAGGAAATTTCACGCCCTATTGGGGAAAGAAAAATCAAATTCAAACAGCTCCTTCGGGAAGAAGCCCTTGAAGCTTTCAGGGCGTGGGAAGAATATGAAAATAAGGTGGAATACTGAGCCGGCCTGGACACAATAACAGGTTTTACGGTAAGAAGGCAGAAAG
>DUGS01000095.1 GCA_013331265.1 Methanosarcina sp. | reverse complement strand
TTTTTTTCAAGTTATTGATTCTAGCTCTCTTTCTAATTTTGTGATATCAAACCATATCCTGAACAGTCCATCCCTTCCGGTGTCCCTGACGTCGATTTCTACAGGTTCAACCAGTGTATCTTTAACCGCTCTCCATTCTTCCCTGCGGATATCAACAATTTCCCAGGGACCGGCAGAACTGTCTTTTACTCTGTCTCTGGAAAGCTGTAACAGCAGGTGCTTTTTTTCCACAGGAGTAAGATCTTCTATACCCTTTACTTCAGTCTCGCTGACAGTAGTTTCCCCTAATCTGGACTTAACAGCCATTGGTTCTTCGGTTTCTTCTTTTGCTCTTTTTTTCATGAATTTGCCTTCCTCTTCCATGAATTCACCTCTCCTTCCGGTGTTAGAGATAATCAGGGTGTAGGTCTGAAGGTTCTGGGGTCAAGGTAAATGTTTCTCTGGCAGTAACTGCAGATGGTCTCGAGATGTTTCCCTGCAAGAAGAGCCCTCTCCACATCTTCTTCCGGTGAGATATACTGCGTCATTTCCTCTCCACAATAAGGGCACTTTATTTTCAGCCAGTCCAGTTTTGTAAGCTGCCTTATGCTCTGCAAAAGTTTTCCCAGAGCATCCTCATAGGCTTCAGGGTAAAAATTAATTGGCTGGAGATGGCGTATAAGGACAGGCAGTTCAATTCCTGACTCTACCAGCGGAATTATTAACTGATCAACTCCTACGGCCAGCCCTATCTCCTGATTCACTTCCGGGGATAGTACTCCTTCCTGTGTGATAATCGGGATGACGCAGTCTGATTGGCGGATGCCAAAGCGTATTCTTTCAGCAAGAGAAATAATTCGGGCCTTCCTGTACAGAGATGAAAAACTCTCAATTTCCACTGCCCACAGAGCTCTTGCCAGTTCCTGGGCAAGCAGTTCGTCCTGCTCACAATGAGAAATATAAACCTTTGTGATCATGCCTGATGTACTTGGCCTGTATTATTTTGCTTTTTCATTTTGTTTTTCTGGACTTATGTTTAGGCTCAGTTTCTGGCTCTGGTTCGGGTATCGGTTCGGGTGACGGAAGCGGTTGAGGCTCCGGATAAGGTATAGGTTCTGGCTGAAAAGATGGACTTTTATCTTCTTTTGGCAAAATAATTCCCCCTCTATTCAATAATATAATTTCCCAACTATAAGTAACATGACTTTCAGGCTAATTTGTTTTTTTAGAAAAGAATTGGTTGACAGCTTTAATTCATCAAGAAAACAATAAAAAGAGGAAAGCTCGTTTTTAGTGGAGCTGTTCATCCTCGGCGTATTCATCCTCTGTATAGTGTCCTTCTACAGGAGTGGTAGCGGCCTCATAGATTCTCTCAACATAGTGGATGAATGGTACATAAACCTCTACATATTCTCTTCCGGCTTTGACATTATCCGGATTGAAATTCTTCTTGGCAATCGCTTTATCATATTCTTCGAGAGTACCGTTCTGCACAGCATCTGTCAGAAGCTGTACTAACTCTTCGGATGAGTTGTTCTCGAGAGCTTTGTCAGCAGCAGGTATGACTGGCCCAAGGTCAGTCCCTGCAGGTTTCAAGCCGGTATAAGACTCCCCTTCTGATTCTCTGTGGATGCGCACTACCGTTTCAAAGAAGTACATATCTGCCAGATCTTTTGCTTCCAGATTCAACTTCCTGACCTCAAGGGTCTTATTAAATGCCTCTTTTATCTGGGCCTCATTCTCTTCCGGAACCCAGATGAGAGTAAAGTTTACATTGCCGGTATCCAGAGACCTCTGAGCCGCCTTAACAACAGGACCATCAAGAGTATCGCAATGTGCTTCAGCTGGCATTAGAGTTCCTATTATAAAAACGCTGAAAGCTAAGAATATTATAATGCTGGTTTTCATATTCCATATCCCCCTTCAGTATTATATCACTTTCAGAAACGAAAATCTACCTATATATTTTGTTTTAACTTGTATTTTCAGTATCTAAAGAACCATTTTAAATTCAAAAACCTGTTTAGCTAATTTCTTATTATACGGTCCCGAACTCAGGATTCAGTCAGAGGCTAGCATGACGCTTATTTTCATCTTATTTCCTAATTTTTAGTTTTTTATTTGTTAATTTTTATTTATTAATCAATAAGGTTTGTGTTGTGAATTATAGATGCATAGGAATCTAAATTTCTGAACTTAAATTCTGAATTCTACTCCTTAGTTCTTTATCTACAAATTCAAACGTTCATTATGCAACGGTATTTGCCTTCAAAAAATTTCTTCAAAAACCCTTTTATGTGAAAAAAGGTAGCTGAGGTAAACATCCGCTGTATAATTAACTCCCAAAAACAAATGAAAAATTATTTAGAGAATTTTTAAATTACTGCAAATCAAATTGCAGTTTAAACAAAAGTTATATCGAAGTGACACATCTTTCCATGCAATTAATTTACGAGGCATACGATGAAAACTAGAAGTGCATCCATAACTCTGGTTTTACTCCTTACTATAGGAGTTATAACCGTAGTCTCCTTCTCGCTCGGCTGTACTGAGCAGGAAGAAGCTCCTGCTGAGCCTTCAGAAAATACTTCTGTCGAACCTGCAGAAAACACTCTCACCGAGCCTTCAGGAAATACTTCTGTCGAGCCTGCAGAGAACAATTCTGCTGAACCCGTAGAGAACACTTCTACTGAACCCATAGAGAGCACTCCTGCCGAATCCACAGAAACCATTCCATCTGGGTCTGCAGGGAGCTCAGGAAGCTCTGAAAGCACAGAAAGCATTATAGGGGGACTTGAACCAGTTTCTGCTGACAATATCATCAATGTTGAATGGCAGTGGACCAGTTTCCAGGACTCTGACAGCCCTGATACCCAGATAATGGTGCCTGACCCTGAGAACTATACGCTTGCCCTCTTTGATGATGGCACATATTACATCAAAGCCGACTGCAACAGCGGCAGTGGAACTTATACCCTGGAAGGAAACAGCCTCATCCTTGGTCCGGCTGGTATCACGCTTATGGCGTGTGGGCCTGAGTCTATGGATGGAGAATATCTGTCTCTTTTACCCACTGTAGAGGCAGTAACCATTGAGGACGGAAAGCTTGTCCTTTACCCCGGAAACGAAGGTGACAAAATGTTCTTTGTCAATGGGGGAGAGGCTAAGCAGTAAAGGCTTTATTTTGAATTGAATTCGGTAGATAGAGGCTCAAAATATTATAGAGCCTCATTCTTTTTTGAGCTTCAGGGCAAATTTATTTTTTGTAGAGAGTGAGGTCTTCAATTCATCACGGCAAATCCTTGTTTTGTGAGTTCGTAGGCAAATATTGATATGACGATGTTGAAGAGGCCAACAAAAAATAAATTTTCTGACAACCTATTTTTCTGCTTGCGCTCTTCTTCTTCAGGATCATAATTTGCCCTTATCCTGTCTCCTCTCACAAAAGAACCTGCTAAAATTCCCGCAGTAACTACAAAAATCAAGCCGGTACAGCCTATGATATCTATAATTAGCATAAAATCTTCCTTAAGGAATGATGCGAGAGCTGCAATAACAAAGATTCCCACATCGATAAACAATAAACTCTTTATTCTTTCCACCTTTTCATTTATTTCATTATGAGTATATAATAGTTGGTGGGCTCACGAGATAAGTGGAAAACTAATAAGTGAAAGAAAATAACATATAATCTTAAAAATTCTAATTATGTGGTCAGGGATCTTGAAAAGGCCAAATATATCTATATTGATATTTTGAAAAATGAAGCAGGGTGGGCAAAACGTTTTTCCGACCTGAAATCCGAATTTAAGAAGCGTCCTGCTTTTCTTGAAATCGCGAGTGAGTTATGATCTCTCTTTTTTTATTTTTTCAGTCTTATTTCAGTCGAATATCCCACAGCTTACTACAGGATGTTGCCGTGCAATTTTGATTTGAAGTTTACCTTCATATTTTTTGAAATTCCATCCAAAGAAGTCAAAACCGTAATCAATATGAGTAATAAGAGTCTTTTCTTCCGATAGTTCCAGATCTCTTTTTTTAAGAAAGTCTCTGATCAGTTCCTTAATTTCTCTGACTAATTCTTCAGAGCTGGCAATGACCACAAAATCATCAGCGTATCTGACAAAGTTTACCTCGTTTTGACATCTCGCTATAGAGTTGTCTTTCTCACTTTTACCTGTACTGTATTTGGTAAACAACAATTGTTCGATGCCGTCTAAAGCTATATTCACCATAATGGACGATATGATTCTTTCTCGTAGAGTCTCAATTTTTTTGGGGTTCAGAGGATGTTTAAAACCAAAAACTGCTTTAAAAAATTGATTCCTTATGGTACTGTCTCTCAAAATATTGTTTATTAACCATTGATGGTTGATTTTGTCGAAACAACCTTTGATGTTCCCTTTCAGGATCCATTGTTCAGAGTGTTTATTACAGAGATAGATGAATATCTGTTCACAAGCATCTTGTGAGCTTCTTATCCTGGTTTGTGCTGTAGGCCATTTTTCCCCATAGACTCCAGCCTTTTTCTTGCTTTCATTCCAGGTAACTGTCCTTCCCTTTAAGGTCCCTAAATTACTTATATTCATAAGTTTACTCCAATTATTTACTATCTACAATAAAATACAATATAAAAATTTATACATATAATAGTTTTAAATAGTTTATATAGTATATGTTGTTACTTATATATCCTTTTTGAGGAAGTTGTGGGCTAATCGGACTGGAGTATTCCACCTGCCCTCTTTCTTGTTCCAAGCGAAGAGAGTTTGGTCCATTTTGCAGGCAAGATTGAAAAATTGCATAAAAGACGTAAACGTCAGAAAAAAGGTGTTGACCCTGTTTATTCATTTTATTTTAGGGAAGCTCACACTCAGTCGTTGAGCGTGGGTGAGCATGGTATCCGAGCAATGAAACTGAAACCCCGGCAATGATCAAAGATCAAAACCGAAAAATCAACCCTGTGCTTGAAGTTCAATCGATCAAAAAATCCGGGGTCCATTTTTTCAGTCTCTCAAACCTTCTAGCCGCGCAAACCGAAATCTTCGCACGCCCCTAAAAGTACTCACAAAATTGAAATTTCGTGGCTGGTAAAATTTATTTGAAGCTCTGATATTGCCGTCCGTAAAGCCGCTTCAGGACTATTACTTTTCTTCCCCCATCTATCCTTCAGATTCCAACAACTTTAATAGCAATGCCCTGTATCAAAATGTAAATTTCAATGCTTATGGATCAGGGTTAACAATCCCTGATTTACTTCTGAAAAAACCGGGTTGTTTTCTCCGGAATTTCGACCGTATAAGTTTTATGAGAGATTAAAATGGAACTCGACGAAGTCATTATCACACGGGCAATTTTTGATGAGTATTCTAAAACCTTCCTTGACTACACGGACATCGATGTAGCACTTATAGGAGGGGGACCTGCAAACCTTGTGGCTGCAAAGTACCTGGCTGAAGCCGGGGCAAAGGTTGCCATTTACGAGCAGAAGCTGTCACTTGGGGGCGGCATGTGGGCCGGAGGCATGATGTTCCCGCGTATAGTTGTGCAGGAAGAGGCATGCCGCGTCCTGGACGACTTCGGGATCAGGTATAAGGAATATGAGTCTGGATATTACGTGGCAAACTCCGTGGAATCCGTAGGAAAGCTGATTGCAGGGGCAACTTCGGCAGGGGCTGAGGTCTTTAACCTTGTGAGCTTTGAAGACGTTATGATCCGGGAGAATGACAGGGTTACCGGCATAGTCATCAACTGGGGACCTGTTACAACACAGCGCCTGCACGTAGACCCTCTCATGATCCGCACAAAACTCGTAATCGACGGGACAGGGCACGATGCAGTTGTCTGCAACACGATTCTCCGGAAAATCCCAAATGCAAAGATCGGGGAACTTGGCATGCTTGGGGAAAAACCAATGTGGTCTGAGGTAGGCGAGCGCATGGCTGTGGATGCAACCCAGGAGATTTATCCAGGGCTGATTGTTGCGGGCATGGCTGCAAATGCCGCAACCCGTGCTCCGAGAATGGGTCCTGTATTCGGCGGGATGCTCCTTTCTGGAGAAAAAGCTGCAAAACTTGCTCTTGACAGGCTCAAAGGGCTCTGATTCGCGCCTGAATCCTGTCCATAACCGGGATTTTTTCCTGTTTTTGGTTACTTTTAGTGCCCGAAAACAGGAAAATTCCCTCATCTTACAAAGGCTTCCTGTTTTTTCCGGCAAAAACTTTATATAAAAAAACTCCTTCTATAGGTTGCTTCAA
>DUGS01000044.1:7937-8977 GCA_013331265.1 Methanosarcina sp. | reverse complement strand
GTAAATTCGACCTCTGAAACAGATGACCAGACGCCAGTTAATGAAACTCCTGTAACAGAAGCAAAAGAAACCGAAGTTGCAGCGGCAAATAATCAGAAAGCAGTTAATGAAACTCCTGTAACAGAGACTACTCCTGAACAGGTAGTTGGAACTGATGCCGTATCATTACCTGAAGAAAATGCAACAAGCATTGTTATAGACAACCGCCTCAGAGAAGCTTCCCCTGATACAGTTTTCCAGGATAAGACCTATATTGATATAGGAGGCAGACCTGGAGTAGGGAAATATAGAGACCTGCTTTTATTTAATCTGAGTGAATACAACGATGCTGAAAATATTAGCAATGCGACTCTGTCTCTCTACTGGTACTACCCCGATGGAATTGAAAGACCAGAGGATGCAGTTGTAGAGATATATAGACCAGCTGCAGCCTGGAACCCGAAAAACGTAACCTGGACCAGCAGGGATGCTGGTGTGCTCTGGACACAGCCTGGAGGAGACTGGTTCGACATGAATAATGTCTCTCAGGGAGACGCACCATACGCTACGATAACTCTGAACGGAAGCGATATACCGGATAACAGGTACTATGAGCTGAACGTAACTGATCTTGTAAAAGAGTATGTCAGTGGCGAGTATGAAAACACAGGATTCCTGATAAAGACTCGTATCGAAAATGCAGACTACGTAGCATTTTGCAGTAGCGAGGTCGAAGGCGAAAACCAGCGCCCAACGCTGACTATAGAAGAAAAAAACATAGCCTAACTTCAGGAAGAGAACTAAAAGAAGCTGGAATTTAAGAGATTATAAAAAGCTCATTTCAGGATCTTTCAGTTCTTCCTGCCTATTTTTTTCAATGGGACCTCCAGAATAAACATATGAAGCAAGATTATGCTGTTCGAAGAGTTACCGATAAAAAGTATCTTTCTAAGAAGAATTTATCATAAAGCGAGCAGCTTTTTTCTTAAGATGATACGATTTTCATCGAGGTCCTGATAGAATTCTGCCGGTTTTAAAAATTATACGTGGACAACTTTACA
>DUGS01000044.1:1278-7692 GCA_013331265.1 Methanosarcina sp. | reverse complement strand
GTTACAATCTGAATAACTTTATTCACATAAGCTATTTGTACACTACCGCAATCAATGATATTATCTTTAGGTAATATCTTAGATATATTCAAGAAAAAAACAGAAGCGTTGAACGAATTATTTTAATTGTTGTAAAGATTAAACCTGTGAGATCGCTGAAAACACCAGTCTTTTTGAAAACTCCAGTGACAGTACCTTCCCTCCAGCAATAAACTTTTTTCGAGATTGGAGGGTTTATATCTCAGGATATAGGGATAAAAAATGAACGGGAAAGATCTGATAAACAGATGTAAAAACAAGAAAAAAAAGGGAGTTTACATTGCGGTCTTTATGTTTCTGATTGTAATGGCAACAATCGCCCTTACTATATCACAAGAAAAGACGATTTATGTATCTGGAGACGGTAGCGGAGATTTCAACTGCGATGGAACCAATGACCAGATAGAGATTAATAAAGCCCTTGCATACGTAGCAGAAAACCCGGAGTTTACAACCGTTCATTTGAAAGGCCCCAATACATACGTAATCTCGGACAGCATTTTTGTCGGAAGCGATGTCGTCCTGCAAGGGGACCCGGCAGCTGTAATAAAACTTAAAAACAAAGCAGACTGGCCACCTAACAAACCTCTTATTACACAAACGGACAGCTCAGGAAACCGTAATATTATCATAAAAGGCTTTGAGATAGACGGAAACCATGACGAAAATACAGAAAAAAAGAGAGGTGAAGGATACTATAACCTGATATATTTCACAAATTCAACAAACATTCAGGTCCATGATATGTACATGCACGACAGTCATGGAGACGGATTGAAAGTCGAAAATAGTTCCAATGTTCAGTATTATAATAACAAAATATATAAGCTAGGTCATGATGGCTTTTACGGGATCCAGTCTCAATATCTTGAGGCCTGGAATAATACGATAACCTGCAGGACTAATAGCGGGCTTAGAGTATGGGACTCTAATCATGTAAAATTCCATGACAATACTATTGATTCCTTTTATCACTGGAGCGCAGGCGGACCCGGGATTCAAATCCAGAAATCATCTGCTGTTATGGATGATATAGAAGTATATAATAATACCATCCACAATACTTACGGACCCGGTATCTGGCTTGTGGGATATGGCAATTCTTACCCTATGGAAGAAGCGCAGAACGTCCATATTCACCACAATATATTTTACAGCACAGGCACAAACCCAAGTATTAATTGGGTAGGCGGTATTGTGACCAGCGGGTTTTATAATACCCTGATAGAGAATAACATGTTTGACGATACATATCATACTGCTATCGCCCTGATGTACCCGACAGGCTACTCTACGGACCTCTCACCTAAAGATGCCGGGTATACAACGATTGTCCGCAATAATATCATTACAAATACGGAACAGCGTAAGAGCCATTCGAGTGGGACAGGATATGGTGTCATCAATTACCTGCCTGAAACCCATAGCTTTGTACTGGAAAATAACTGCTTTTACAACAATGCGGCAGGAGATTATAAAAACGCAACCTCAACAAGCGATATTTATGCAAATCCTCTTTTTGCAAATCAGAAAGAAAAAGATTACCACCTGAGATCAACAGGCGGCAGATGGAACGGGAAAATATGGGTTAAAGATATTCAAAGCTCTCCCTGCATTGATGCAGGATATCCGTCCTCCGATTACTCAAATGAACCTGAAGATAACGGAAAGAGGATAAATATAGGGAGATACGGAAACACTGCAGAAGCATCAAGGTCAGGGGTAATGCCAGGGTATGTGGCTTACTGGAACCAGATATTTTCACCTGAATGGAAGATATTCAGGATGCTCCTGAGAATCTTCTTTTTATTCTTCTTTAAAATTCAGATTTGATGCTTATTCAGGTGAGCTCCCGAAGTTAAAGAAGGGTTTAATTTCCCAGTAGAAGGGTTTTATATCCCAGTCCCTGGAAGAAATTAAACCCTTCTTAATCTCTATAATTTTATTCCCTATCACATTTTATTCCCTATCACACCAAAATATTTGCGAATTAGGATGCGTACATATCAATAATTATTTAGAACATAGGCGGCGCATTGTCTAAAAAATCAAGCTTTCTAAGCACTGTGATATGAAAAGGTTTTTAACTTAGCATTCAAATTTTTTTAGATATATACAGATAACTTTTTTTAAGCTTAGAGATTTATAGTTAAGTGTATAGGGGGTATAAAATGAACGAAAATCACTGGATATATAGACAGGGAGAAAAAAAGAAAAAAGGAATCCTGATCTTAATTCTTGTTGTTCTGGTTGCAAGCGTAATTATTGCCCTCTCAACGGCCCATGCCGAGACGACGGTTTACGTAAATACTGACGGTAGCGGAGATTTCAACTGCGATGGAACCGATGACCAGGTAGAGATTAATAAAGCCCTTGAATACGTAGCAGAAAACCCGGAGTTTACTACCGTTCATTTGAATGGCCCTAATACATACATTATCTCAGACAGCATTTTCATAGGAAGCAATACCATTCTGGAAGGGGACCCTACAGCCGTTATAAAACTTGAGAATAACGCAGGCTGGCCATTGGAGAAACCACTCATTACCCAGAAAGATAGTTCGGGAAGCCAGAATATTACTGTAAGAGGTTTTGAAATTGACGGGAACCATGACGGAAATAAAGAAAAAAGCAGGGGAAAAGGGTACTACAACCTGATACATTTCCTCAACTGTAAAGATATCAGAGTTTATAATATGTATATGCATGACAGCCACGGAGACGGGCTGAAAGTGGTGGAAGGTTCCGATATTAAGTTCTACAATAATACAGTATATAAACTCGGGCATGACGCTCTTTACATCATATATTGTTCAAATATAGAGGCATGGAACAATAAAATAACATGCAGGACAAATAGCGGGCTCAGGATATATAATGGAAATCATGTGAAATTCTATAATAATATCATTAACTCTGAAGGGGAAGGGGGAGCCGGAATTGAAATCCAGAAAACAGGTCCGTCAACTGTAATGGATGATATTGAAATCTACAACAACCTGCTGTATGAGACAAATACCGCGGGAATCTGGATTACAGGCTATGGGTCTGCATATTCAAAAGACTCTGCAAAAGATGTATACATACACAACAATAAATTTTACAAAACCGGTATTAATCCCAGTGCTGACTGGTCAGGGGGTGTTGTCCTCAATGGTTTTTACGATACCCTCATAGAAAACAATATATTTGATGGATGTTACGGAGCGGCAATTGCCCATAAACAGGTAGATGACGAGTTTTTATCTCCAGGGTCAGGCTATACAACCATTGCACGAAATAACATAATAATTAATACCAGATCAAGTCCTGCAGCCGGTAAAGGTTATGCTTTTTATAATAAATTAAAAGACACTCACTCGTTCATCCTTCAAAACAACTGCCTTTCAAACAATGCCGGTGGGAACTATATGCATGCTAGCTCTACATCGGATACAGAAGTCGACCCTGCACTTATAGAACATCTGGATGGAAACGGGTCTTCAGTACTGCAAAACTTACCCTGTGCAGAGGCTATAAAAGCAGGCCCACAAGAATTACCTTATGAAATAGATGACGGCATTGATATAGGACAGGAAAAAAGTCTTGAATCGGATATTAAAAGAGCTATTTCAGATGTTGTAAGGTTCATTAAAAGGGTCTTATTAAGTTTTACATTGGAAGAATCTGATAACGAAGACTTTAAAATTGCCTTACCTTCAGTCATCTCGGATAATAGATTGAAAGAAGGATCTTCTAATACGACATTCAGGGAAACCGAATACATAGATGTGGGAGAAAGATCAGATGGCTGGAAATACAGGGATGTCATACTGTTCGAATTAAGCCAGCTGAATGAAACGGATGAAATTGAAAAAGCAACCCTTTATTTGTTCTGGTATTACCCTGACGAAACCAGACCGGAAGATACGATTATTGAAGTGTACAGACCGGAAAAATGGTGTGAAGAACACGTTTCCTGGGATGCGAGAGAAACAGGAACTCCCTGGCACAACCCAGGGGGAGACTGGTACGATAAAAATGAAGTCTCTCAGGGTAACACTCCATACGCCACAATAACTTTCAATGGCAGTACTCTTCCTGATAACAGGTATTACGAGCTGGATGTTACAGAGCTTGTGCAGGAATATGCCAGCGGAAAATACGAAAATACCGGTTTCCTTATAAAAGCCAGAGCAGAAGACAGTAACTATATTGCATTTTATAGTTCAGAATGGCAAAACAAAAGCCAGAGGCCCAAACTGATAATAGAATATACAAGCGAATAATAAAATTTGAGAAGCAGCGAAACTTATAGAACAAAACAATGGGCTCTCATGGATTTTATAAGAAAAAATATAATAAGAAAAGTTTCGGAAGTTTACCTTCCGAAACTTTAACGAGCAAGCCCTACTCTTTCATTCCTTTTCTTCTCAACCTGCATATCAAAGAGCATTCCGAACAGGAGCATCTGAAGTCCAGTACCAAGTACAAGGAAACCAAGCAGTGGATAATAGGACGGGAGGGAGTTTTGAAGCAGTACCTGCACAAGTCCCCAGACGCCTAAGAGGACACTCAGAGGTATTGAAAGCATCCCAAGGAAGTAGAATAGAACCAGAGGATGGAAATCCAGAACCGTATATTTGACCCTTAGCCTCCAGAGAAAACCTCTGAAAAGCATGGGTGAAACCTTACGGATAAACCTATCGTATTTTATGGATGATTTCTCTCTGCCGTAGCGGGCAGGGATCACCACATCCATGACCCTCATTCCAAAGGCGTTAAGCTTGATTAGCAGGTCGTTACAGTAGCCATAATAAGGATAAACTGAATCCAGATCAATAACCTCAAGAGCCTGCCTGGAAATTGCTGTATACCCGTTCTGAGGATCCATTACATGCCAGTATCCACTTCCTATTTTAGTCAAAAAGCTCAGCAGAAGGTTTCCAAAAGACCTCCACCTGCTCATCCCAGTCATAAAGTTTTCAGAGAGAAGTCTGTTACCCTTTGTATAGTCAGCCAGACCTTCAATAATTGGAAAGATCAATCGGGGGAGCTGGGCAGGATCCATCTGGTTATCCCCAGCCATAACTGCTACAATATCCATTTCATCTTTTAAAGCAAGCTTGTACCCACTAACTATCCCTGCCCCAACACCCTTGTTTACTTCATGGCGTAAATAGACGATTCTAGGATCTCCGAACTTTTTTACAATCTCCCCAGTCCGGTCAGTGCTAGCGTCATCGATCACATAGATCCGGTCCACGTACTCAGGAATCCCACTAAGAGTCTCCCCGATAAGTAATTCTTCATTATAAGCGGGTACGACAACTCCTATCCGGGCACTTTCAAGCTTCCGAAACGCTGGATCAACATCAAAGCTCAGATAGTTAACCTTAAGCCCTTCGGTCTTCGCGGCAGAAAGCAGGGATTTCAAAGACAAGTGCTCATTGCCTGAACTTATATTCTGAAGTGACCTTGAGGTCACGGCAAGGAAACCTATTTTTTCTTTGAAGGTGCTTTTCCCGTTCAGAAGCATTACCGTCTCCTGTTCACAGGAAACACGGCAGGGCCAGGAACCTACCGATAGGTCGAATCCCTGCCTCAGCGGCTCGAGGACATGAGAAAGCAGATCTATATCCTGCATGCAATCAGGATAGATAAGAACCACAAGTTCTGAATCAAGAGACGCCCTGTAAAGGACCTTGAGCAGTGCTTCCTCGCCTCCTGACAGAGGAATGACTCTCGCTCCTCCCAGAGCTGCCACTTCCATAGTTCGGTCAGTAGACCCTTTGTCAAGCACAACTACACGGTCTGCATAACTCGCCGCAAGTAAGACCTTACTACCGATGGAAGCCTCCTCGTTTTGAGCTGGAATCAAGACAGTAAACTCATGCTTTAGAGGCCTATCGGAAAGTTGAGATGTCGATGAAACTATACTTATAGGATCGGAAATTAGAGAATTAAGACAAAGTGTAAGAGCTGAATACAAAACCTCTCCACCCCCATATGAGTATGCATTATACTATAACCCCCAGTATGTGTATAAATGCAAAAATATTAAAGGCTATCATTCGAAAGATATTTGGTATAAAATATATATAAAGTTAACATTTGACTGAAAATAATCTGTAAAAATATTAATAACTTACGAGGTGTCCCCTTCATTAAATTAAGACTTACTAATATATAAATAAAAAGTATAATTTTTATTATTAAGGCTTTTAGATATCCGGAATATTAGAAAAATAAGGCGTATTTTCTGAATATTTAGAAAAAGAACATGCTTAGCAAGTAAATTCGTGAAAATAGTCAAATAATTCACTGTGAACTACCCCACGCTAAAGCTGTGCAGCTTCCGGGTTCATCCCCCTCTCTTTTGAGAGCAAGTCCCCA
>DUGS01000044.1:0-1069 GCA_013331265.1 Methanosarcina sp. | reverse complement strand
ATTGCAGCATTGATATCCCTATCATGCGGAGTCTTGCAATCAGGGCAGATCCATTCTCTATCCTTTAATGTCAAATCTGAATTATGATAACCGCAAACGTTACAAAGTTTTGAAGATGGCTCAAACTGTCCTATTCTCAGGATACTTTTACCAGCCCACTGAGCTTTATACTCTAACTTTGTTACAAAACTACTCCATGATGCATCGGATATTGATTGAGCTAGACAGTGATTCTTTACCATCCCTTTAACATTCAGAGTTTCCAGAGCTACAGCTTGATTCTCGCTTATTAGTTTAGAAGAGAGTTTATGCTGGAAATCATTTCTCTGATTGCTAATTTTCTCATGGATTTTTGAAAGTAGCAGTATTGCTTTCTCTCTACGTTTTGAACCTTTTTGCTTTCTTGATACTCTTTTTTGGAGGCATTTGAGCCTTTTAAGAGAGTTATTAAGGTATTTTGGATTCTCAATCTTTTCTCCTGTAGAAAGAACTGCAAAGTCTTTGATACCTACATCTATGCCTACGGTTGTTGATTCCGAATATTTCTGAGTATCAGGAAGTTCTTTTCCATCTTCAACAAGAATACTGATAAAGTATTTTCCAGTACACGATCTTGAAACGGTTGCAGTTCTTAGAGTACCTTCAAACTTTCTATGAAAAATAGCTTCAACCTTCCCAATCTTGGGGAGTTTTATGGTATTATCTTCAAAGTCTACGGAATAGTGCTGTGGTACAGGGAAAGACTGTATAAGATTCTTTTTTGATTTGAACTTAGGAAATCCATTCTTTTCCCTGAAAAATCTGACAAAAGCAGCATCTACATGTTTTGTCATTCCCTGAAGTGACTGAGAATTAGTTTCTTTCAGAAAAGGTTTTTCAGTTTTCAAAGCAGGAAGAAGCTTGTCCAAACCCATGTGATTAATAGATTTTCCTGTTTGTTCATAAGTTTTTATTTTCTGTTCCAAAGCCCAATTATATACAAGCCTACAGCTACCAATATGCTTATTTATTAGCGTTGCTTGGTTTTTTGTAGGTTTAAGTCGGTATTTATAGGCTTTTAACATTAGTA
>DUGS01000062.1:11715-14474 GCA_013331265.1 Methanosarcina sp. | reverse complement strand
TTAATTAATTAATTAATTAATTAAAATCGTAAAGAGGCATCGATATTTTGGAATTATAACGAACCTCTGGGTTGAGCTAGTGCTCTATTCTGTGCTCCTTACTTATTCTTATAACAGAACCTTCCCCTATTAAGCAGTTATTGATAGAGGCAATATGATAACGGTATACAGGTAATTATGATGATTGAACACGGACAAAATTAACAGGCAGGCTTAAAAACAAAATAAAAAGGAGGGGAAAAGAAAAACTGATTGAATCCCCTTAAAAACAGGAATGCCTGAAAAAAGCTGTTATTTTAGCATTCTGGCAGCATCCTTTGCAAAGTAAGTAATAATAATATCCGCCCCTGCTCTCTTGATAGAGATAAGGGACTCATAAATAGCTTTTTTCTCATCAATCCAGCCGTTGGCTGCAGCGGCTTTTATCATGGAATATTCCCCACTCACGTTGTATGCGGCTGTCGGCATGTCAAACTCGCTCTTGACCCTGTACACGATATCCAGGTAAGGAAGAGCAGGCTTTACCATAAGGATATCTGCTCCTTCTGCCACATCAAGGGTTACTTCCCTGATAGCTTCATCGCTGTTTGCAGGGTCCATCTGGTAGGTCGAGCGGTCTCCGAAGGAATACCCGGATTCGGCAGCTTCCCTGAAAGGCCCGTAGAAACAGGAATGGTATTTTGCGGCATAGGACATAATGGGAACATTCTCAAACCCGCTGAAATCAAGAGCTTCACGGATTGCGGCTACCATTCCGTCCATCATTCCGGAAGGAGCTACCATGTCGGCTCCGGCTTTTGCGTGGCTGACAGCGATCTTTCCCAGGACTTCGAGAGTAGGGTCGTTAAGGATTTCTTTAGTTTCAAAGTCAACTATTCCGCAGTGACCATGGCTTGTAAATTCACACATGCAGATGTCCGTGATCACCACAAGTCTGTCTCCAAGTTCGGCTTTGATCCTCCTTACGGCTTCCTGGACAACATCGGCTTTCCCGCAGGAAGAGCTGCCTTCCGCGTCCTTGAATGCGGGAACACCAAAAAGGATAACTGCGGGAATCCCGAGGTCTGCGATCTCTTTTGCCTCTTTTGCAACCTCGGAAAGAGGGAGGTTGTATATTCCCGGCATAGAAGAAATCTCAACAGGGGAATCAATATTCTCGTTCACAAAAATAGGCATGACCAGGTCGTCCACGGATAAATTTGTCTCACGCACAAGGTCCCTGATCTTTCCTTTTCTCAACCTTCTCAACCTGACTTCTGGAAACATGTGATAACTCCTGAAATACTTTGCCTGTAAATTGATTTAGTTTGATTATTTCTACCTGATTGATTCAGTTTTCCAATACGCCTCAACCTCAATCTTTTACGGCGCACTTCTCTTTAACCGCAGCCTGTTCTTTTGGTGGTTTTATATGGTCAAACTTTGCCTGTTTTGTTTTTTCAAACTTTACCTTATCCTTTTCAAGGCAGAAAACTCTTGAAACCACATCAAGGAACTCTTCGTTTCCGAGTTCTGCAGCCTGGCGGAGTACTTTTGTGGGTTCGCCCAGGATCTTGTTAACAATCGAATGAGTAAGGTCGTCAAGCACCTCGATTTCGATATCCCCTATAGTATGATAAGCACTGAGCCGGTTGACCGCTTTTTGCCGCTCCCTTACACGGACGTCATAGACCTGCTTGTAAAGCTCGGAAATCAAACTGTCGGCTTTCTGACGCTTGTACTGAAGATTTAAAAGCTTGATCTCTTCCTGAATAATCGCTTCAGCCTTTTTTGCCTCTTCTTTCCGCATCTTCAGGGTCCTATCACTTATGACCCTGAGGTTGTCGATATTACAGAGTTCAACATTTTCAAGCTCCACGACTGATTCCTCAATATCCCTGGGGTTTGCGATGTCGATAAGAAGGAGCTTTCTTTCCCTATCTTTTATGGCTTCTTCAACAATTTTCCGCGTAAGGATATAATGAGGAGCTCCAGTGCCGCTGATCACGACATCAGCGCCAGGGAGGTAACTCCGGATATCATCAAGCTTGACCGCATATCCGCCGAGTTCGTAAGCGATTTCTTCGGCTTTTTTATATGTGCGGTTAGCAATGTATATAGCTTCGATGTCCTTTTCGGCAAGAGCTTTTGCGACCAGGACTCCTATTTCTCCTGCACCTATTACAAGCACGGATTTTCCTGTAAGCCCTCCGAAGATATCTTCTGCGAGGTCTACAGCTGCAGAACCTATGGAGACCGAACCTTTATTGATCCGGGTCTCGTTCCTGATCCTTTTGCCTACCTGAATGGCTTTTTCAAAAGCCGTATCCAGGACCTTGCCTGTGGTTCCGGCTTTCTTTGAATAAGCGTAGAGGTCTTTTATCTGCCCGAGGATCTGGTCTTCTCCTACAATCATGGATTCAAGCCCGCCTGCAAGCCTGAGAAGGTGTTCCAGGGACTCGTCATGCCCGTAAAAGTCAATGATATGGGTGGAAGCTCCCATTTCTTTTGCAAAAGAGAAAAGTACACTGCTGCTTTTTGGGGAAACAACGTAGATTTCAACACGGTTACAGGTTTTTAAGACGACGCACTCGTACACATACTCACGGTTGTACAGGTTATGAAGCAGCCCGTCCAGATCTCCGTGCCAGGCGGACTCCATTTCCTCAACTTTTGCTTTTTTATGGGATATAACCATACTTGAGATTTCTGTCACAGAGAGCCTCCGGATAGAATGAATTCGGAAATAGAATGAATAATATAAGAAATTGTAATATAAG
>DUGS01000062.1:0-11490 GCA_013331265.1 Methanosarcina sp. | reverse complement strand
GAAATTGTAATATAAGAAATTGTAGATTAAACTTTGTCTGGAAATCTCCGGCCATTTGTCACCAAAGTGTTTCCATTAAAGGATAATTATTCGAAATTATCGAGATTATCCAAAATTATTGCATGTGCTTCTTCTGCTGCTTTTTCATATGATTCGGAAAAGCCTTTCCAGACGTTTTCACTTTCGAGAACTTTCCAGAGAAGTGCTTTCCTTTTCTTCTGCTCTTTTACATTCAGTTTAAGGTAACTCCTCAGTTCGTCCTGAAGCCGGATCATATCGGAATATTCAGGAGTTATCACACCTTCGATCTGCCTGCGGGTGTATTTCGAAACCGCGGGGCTATGCCCAAGGGTGGAAATCCCTATCACGAGGTCTCCTCTTTTGATGACCGATGGGATTACGACACTACCTAAAGCATCCACCTGATTAATCAAAATATCGCTTTCCCCTGCAATATCAGTGATCTTCCGGTTAAGTTCGGAACTGCTGGTTGCAGGGATAACAAGAAAAGCCCCTGAGATAATTTCCCGGAGTTCAGAGTCCTCTGCTGCCGTAAGGTCAAGCCTGGACAGCCTGACCTGCCCTGAAGCTTCAAGTTCGTGCAGCCGCTCGGAAAAGTCAAGGCTGACTACAATGGTATCCGCGCAGCTGCAGAAAAGTTCGGCCTTTCGCTCCCCGACAGACCCGCCTCCGAAAATCACTATTTTTCTGCCTGAAAGGTCAAGCATGAGGGGGAGAAAATTGTTTGTTTCAGCCATTTTCAGGGACCTCGATATAAGATAAATTGTCGAAATAAGATGAATTGGTCAGTCAGCCTTTAAAGCCTGACTCCGGTTTTCTTAAACTCTTTCTCACTGAAGAAAAGAGTGTAGTCCTTAATTCCGGTAGCTTCCGAAATTCTCTCAGCCACATTTTCGCAGTCTTCGGGGGTATAGGAATGGACCATTGTAAACAGGTTGTACTGCCAGTCAGGATAACGCGGGCGCTCATAGCAGTGAGTGACTTCGGGAAATTCAGCCATAATCTTCCCTGCGGTTTCTATCTGCTCATCAGGGACATTCCAGACGCACATTGCATTGGCTGTTATTCCTATGGCCCTGTGTCCGATTGAAGCTGCAAATCGCCGGATTTTTCCAGCTTCCTGAAGGCTTTTAAGCCTGTCAACAACTTCTTGCTCGCTGATCCCAAGCTCGGCAGCAAACCCTTTGAAAGGGGAATGAGTGATAGGAATTCCGTCCTGAACGAGCTTGAGCAGTTTTACATCCGTTTTATCCATTTTTTTTCACCTGATATCGAACTTCACCTGGATCTTAAACAGGCGCTTTGTAGGGAGATCAAGCAGGGGGCAGCCGGTTTTTTCCCGAATTTCCCCTATGATTTTCTCAAGTCTGCTTTTATTTGGAGCAGAAAGCGTAAACCAGAGGTTATATTTCGCAGCACTTCTAAGATAATTGTGGGAGACCTCGGGATACTCATTAATAAAATTAGCAATTTCCTCTATGCGGGGCTCGGGAACTTTCAGGGCTACAAGAGTGCTTACGCCGCCCATGTTTCTTGTGCTGAGGACAGGGCCTACCCTTCTTACCGCTCCTTTCCTGTTGAGTTCTCGCAGCCTTTCAATGACCTCGGTTTCCGGAAGTTCGAGAATCTCCCCTAACCTGGCAAAAGGTTCGACTTCGAGGGGAACTTCCTGCTGGATCAGGTTGAGTATTCTCTTGTCGGTCTCGTCAAGTTCGATTTCCGGAACTTCTCCGTCATCAGGCTCCATTTCACAGGTAAAATCTACGTCCTCTTTCTGGAGCCGATTTTTGTAATCTTCAATTTCAATCATCTCGATCACGATCACTTTTTTCCGGGCCTGTATATGCAGTAAGGCTCTTCTTCGAGATAGTCGCCTGTAGCAGCATAGGCTCTCGCCCTGCAGCCCGCACAGACTTTTTTGTACTCACATATCCCGCACTTTCCCTTAAGCTCTTCGGGGTTTCTCAATTTCCTGAATACCTCAGAGTTTTCCCAGACGTCTTTGAAAGGCTGTTCCCTTATATTCCCGGCAAGAACTGGAAGGTAGCCGCAGGGATAAACTTCTCCAACACTTGATACGAAACAGAACCCTGTTCCTCCAAGGCAGCCCTTTGTCATTGCTTCATAGCCGTGGGTTTTTACGGATATCTCGATGCCTTCCTTTTTCGCCCGCTGGCGCATTATCCTGAAATAATGGGGAGCGCAGGTCGCTTTTAGTTGAATTTTAGATTCTTTCTGCATGTCATAGAACCAGTGCAGGACGCGCTCGTAGTCTGCAGGGGAAACCTCATCGGACTCTTCTCCCCTGCCTGTTGGTACAAGGAAAAAAACATGGTAAGCAACCGCTCCGAGCTCTTTTGCAAGCTCAAAGGTCCTGGGGATCTCTTCAAGGTTGCGCCTTGAAATCGTTGTGTTGATCTGGAAAGGGAAATCCGCTTTCTGGAGGACTTCGATACCTGCAAGAGTCCTGTCAAAAGCTCCGGGCATGCCGCGGAACTCGTCATGGGTCTTTGCAGTCGCTCCGTCAAGGCTGATGCTCAACCTCTGCACCCCCGCATCTCTTAATTTTTTCACAACCTCAGGAGTCAGGAGGGTCCCGTTTGTTGCAAGCACTACTCGAAGCCCGGCATCAGTGCCATAGCGGGCAATTTCAAAAACATCCGATCTGATGAGAGGTTCGCCTCCGCTCAGGATGAGGATGGGTTTTCCGAGCTCTACAATTTCGTCAATAAAGTGCTTTGCTTCTTCGGTTGTAAGCTCGCCTTCGGGAACCGAGGAGGTGGAAGCTCCCCTGCAGTGCACGCAGTTCAGGTTGCAGCCCGCAGTGAGTTCCCATGCAATAAGCCTTGGTGGATTTGTCATGGCAATCATATATTTAGGGTTTCTGTGAATTGAATTCAGAGTTTTGAAATTTACAAATTAATGATGATAGGGATCTGCATTACAATAAGAGAACTGAATATAGGTCAGAACCAATATTACTTAAAGTTAGTATAATTGAAATGTGACAGGTCATATTAATAAAGTAATATTAAAATTCTGCCATTTCTAACACGAACCTGTAAAAAGAGAAGAGGAAGTCAGGTATTTACCTGACTAAGAACCGAAGATTTCAAGTCAAATGCTTACAATCTCTGCCTGAGCAGAAAGGGAGAGCTTGGGAGGCTACATCAGCTTTATCGTCCACACCCTACAGGACAAAAAATTCCAGGAAATGTTGATCCAAGAATTACTAATAATTATCTTTCCCACAAGTTCAAAAGATTATACGGTTATTCCTTTTATGCATATTTGAGAGCCAGAATCATTTGCTTCATCTATATCTATAATCACAGAATTCCAGGGGTGTGGCAGTGTTTTGTAGGAATCTGTAATTTCGCCGTCCAAAATAACTTTAAATTCATACTCTCCTTCCGCCCAATATGTATATTCTCCCTTAGACCACGGCATCGACCATCGAAGCAGCAGCCATATTGATTTGGGCTGGGCTATATGCTCTTCTGGAGCCAGCTCATACGTTTCTTTGAATATAGATTCATTATACGAATCAAATACTTCAACTGCTACTTCATGATTCTGGAGATCATTGTTATATACATCAAATAGAGGCGTTGGAGGTCCGACTAACAAATATGGGAAGACAACGAAATAGCTCAACAAAATCAATATTAAAGTTCCTAAAAGAACGAATATTTTTAGATAGTTTTTAATATTTATTCCCCCTGAGGCGCAAAGGATAGATTTTGTATAAATAATAAATGCAGAAGTTTTCCTTCCTCTGGGTTTACTTCCATATGCCATATTTAATCGCAAAAGGGCCATCGGGTTGCGTATTGAACTTTCAATTTGTGAGTTAACATAACCATCATACCTTCGGGCACAAGTTCCTCTCTTTTTGATTTTGGTTTTAACATCAGATTCATAAAAAATACTAAGCAACAACTGGTTTATTTACTTCTTCAAAATGTTAAGCTTGGCTTGCGTCAATGAAAATAGATGAATCTATTATTGAAATAAACAATGTAGTCCAGGGATCCAAAGACATATTTATTTCTTTACTTACGTTATTTTCTAAACTTGTTTTAATTGTATAACTATCTTTATTCAATGGCAAAGACATCTTAAATAGCAACCATAAACTTTTAGATTCAATTGCTTTCTCATGAGGAGATAATTTGTAAGTATTTTCAAATATTGGTTTATTATTTGAATCAGTTATTTCAATAGTCACTACGTGACCAGTTTCATCTCCATTGTATACAGAAAAAAAGATGCAGGTGGACCAATGAATATATACGGGAGAATTATATAAAATCCTACCAAAATCAGAAGGATTATCCCTATATAGCGAATTTTTTTATTGACTTCTTTCATGCTTCCACCCGATATATTATTTGTGTATTATTAGTGATCTATTCCATAATCAACAGTGTTCCGACAGGAAGTACACCAGATATTAGTGCCCTGTTGAGCATAAAGATAATTCATTATGCAAGTAGGATGTAGTGCAGAATTTTGATCATCTGCATCAAAATTATGTGAGACTTCATAGATATAAGGCAGGAAACCCCTAAGTCTTTAGCTTAGGGGAGGAATGCCGTCAACTTCCAGCCTTTACACCTCCGTTAAGTATAACTCTATTAGCATTAATATATGAATATGGATAGAACGATTAAACTTAAACTCGGTGTTTCTGAGGAAGATAAAGAAACCCTCAAAAAAACTATTACTCTTTTTAACACCGTGTTTAACGAAGTCGCTCAATATGGTTTTGAACACAAAACCCATAGCAAGGTATCTATCCACCACGCTACATACAAAGACATCAGAGAAAAGTATCCGGAACTTCCTTCTTCTCTTGTTCAGGGCGCTAGAGATATTGCTTGCGAAGCTCTTAAAGGAGTCAAACTTAAACGTATTCCAGTTGCAAAGACTTTCTCTTCTATCAGATATAATCAGAGAGTAATTACTTACTACCTGAAAACCGAAAGTGTAAGCATTGCTACTGTTAATGGAAGAATAAAAGCGACTTTTAACATCCCTGAATGTTACAGATATTATATAGATTGGGAAGTCAGAAGTTCTACTCTGAAATATGATATCAAGAAAGATGCTTTTTTCTTGCATGTAATTTTCAGAAAAGAATCTCCTGAACATTCTGGAAACCGCATTCTCGGAATTGATAGGGGTATCGTAAATATCGCAGTTTGCTCTAACAACGTTTTCTTTAACGGAAAATCTATAAAAAACGTTAGAGGCAAATACGCATATCTTCGTAAACAATTGCAGTCCAAAGGCACTAAGTCGGCTAAACGTCTTCTCAAGAAGATGAGTCGAAAAGAAAGACGGTTTGTGACTGATACTAATCACTGCATCTCGAAAACCATTGTTAATATGCCTTATAACATATTTGCACTTGAAGACCTTACAAGTATTAGAGTCCAAAACCGGAAAGGTAAAGACTTCAACCGGAAGCTTAATTCTTGGGCTTTCTATCAACTTGCTCAGTTCTTTGAGTACAAAGCGGAAGCTCTTGGTAAGAGAGTTATTTATGTTGATCCTCGTTTCTCTTCTCAGAAATGCTCCAAATGTGGAGATATTCGGAAGAGCAACAGGAAGGGCAGTTCTTACCATTGTAGAGATTGTGGTTTTCAGATACATGCTGATCTTAATGCTTCTCGTAATATTGCTCAAGCAGGTATATCTTGCCTGAGTAGGGTTTCTGTCAATAACCCAAACGTAGCAACCATTTAACGGTTAGTTGCAAGCCCCTGAGTCTTTAGCTCAGGGGTAATTGACGCTGAACTATACTGTCATGAGGTCAGTCAACACCAATCGCTGTAACTGCACAAACACTAAATGAACCTGGTCTCCATGCCCGACCGTTATTATCCATACTATTTACCCAGCCTATTACAATATCATTTGGATTTTCAATTATCCAAGTGGCATCTTCTTCCAAATCATCTAAAAGTGAGGATGATTGCTCATATGGTGTTACATCACTTGCATCCCAAAAATTATAGTGCCAAATTCGATTCACAGTTATGCCGTAGCTTTCAAATCTACTCAGAGCATCAACTGTGTCTTGATAATATGACTCTGTTGGAGCATGATGATTACTGTCTTCTTTTGCAACGAATATATTTACATTTATTTTGTTGCTTATCTGATATGGATTTCTATAAATATGAGTGAATGTTATAGCAGAAGTCCCTGTACTTACTGATGAATTCTCAAATTCCATCAATGTTTTTTCGTCGTCTATTATCGACAATTTACCGCTTTCAACGAGTTTTTTTACCTCTTTTTCAGGCAATGCATAACCATTTACAATATCCACTTGTGGATTATTTGGATCAACATTGTATGTTTCAATATAGTTTTTACTAGCCTCTTCGATTATATTTTTCATTTCTTGCTCGCTTATTACAATATCAAAATTAATATCCTGTTTCAGATTTTTAGGTGGATTTCCATCCTTAGTAACTATAACTCTTTTATCACTGCACAGAATTGTTCCTTCTAAGAAATTGGGCAACTCATTCATTGCAAACTTAATGTCATTTTCACTTATGTTGTATTTGAGATACAAATCTTGCAATTCTGCATCAGTATAAGTTATATTCTCATTTACTGAAATCTCTTCATCTGAACTTGAGATTATATCTGCACTTGCAGTCGGCACAACAGCTATGCTCACCAGGAATATTGCTAAAAATAGTGTTCCTATTCCGAATTTCTTCTTTGTATTCATGTTTCTACCTCGTACATTTCGTTCCCGAGGCAAAATCAAGCAAACTTTAAGTACTCTTAGAGCTCATCCCAAAACCCATTTTTAGTCTCAATTATCAGAATTATTCAGGATTGTTTTCATAATCAGAGGTTTGGTTGGTGACTTAAAATACAAGATCCAAGAAGCAAATTTTGAGTTTTGGGATTGTCTCTTAAAGCTATCATTTCCTCGTCTCAGGGCATGTGAAGTTCAAATGTGCTCTGGAAGGTTCGTTTGAACTTCATAAACTATTTGTGACTAACTCCTATATATATTGTAAAGTTTTTAGCCAGATCATCAAACAATTAATGCTTAATTTATGATTGAATTTTCCAGTGGTAATACTTCATATGATGAATTGTTTAATGCTTTGGGCAGAGAATTTTATACGCTTATGATTACAGCCAGTATTTTTTTGATTTCAGTATTCGCTAAAATCTTCCCTTCACTTTTTATCTGCCTTCATTTGTCTCAGACACCCTGCTATTTTCCTAACTCTTAACTTTAGTCTGAGCCATTTCTCATTAATATCCAAAACCCCAACTCCCTAAAACAATGGATTGCAGAACTGTCCGTTATTCGAAATCCCGTTTCCAGAACTGTTATAAAACCGTTGAGATAGTTCTCCCTGCTCACCTTTCTGATGAGAATGGGCTTTAATCTCTCGATTACATGCTGAAGTGATGCACAGGCACAGGTCTTTCGGCTTGCCGGGAAAAGCTCTTGATTATCTTTATGGCATGGCTTCTGTACATGTTTACAGTTTGGTCTATATTATGAATTTCTGATGAGCAAAAGATAAATGAGTAAAATCCAGAAAAGTAAGGTCTCTTTCATAAGAGTTAAAGAGACAACTTATATGATACAAATTATAAGATACAACTTTTAAGATACGACTTTTAAGATACAACTTTTAAGATCAACTTTTAGGATACAAGTTTTAAGATACAACTTATAATTCCCTCACGAGGCGAAATCCAAGATTGGCGAAACGATTTTCAGGTTCACGGCTGAAACGAGCAGCTGAGCGGCAGGTGTCAGAATCACAGTACCAGCTGCCTCCACGAGATACACGGGCGGAGCAATTTCCATGTTCCCATGCGCTGCCGTTAGAAGGAGAGCCATTATAGTTTTCGTGCCATCTGTCCTGAACCCACTCCCAGACATTACCGTGCATGTCATAAAGGCCCCAGGGATTCGGTTTCTTCTTGCCAACCGGGTGAGTTTTGCGGCCTGTATTATCAAC
This sequence comes from Methanosarcina sp., assembly GCA_013331265.1. Classification (GTDB taxonomy): domain Archaea; phylum Halobacteriota; class Methanosarcinia; order Methanosarcinales; family Methanosarcinaceae; genus Methanosarcina; species Methanosarcina sp10923u. The sequence goes on along the minus strand of DUGS01000062.1, from coordinate 3,448 downwards.
GTACCATGCATAATCCCCAAGCTTGGATTCATCATTACCGAAAAAGTACCTGCTCTGTGTACCGGCTCTACAGGAATATTCCCATTCGGCTTCAGTAGGTAAACGGTATTTAGCGGTATTTTCTATTAAATTCAGTTTTTTAATAAATTCTTGGACCTCCTCCCAGGAAACCAGTTCGACAGGCCGGGCTTCGTCTTTGAAGTTTGAAGGGCTGGTTCCCATTATTTTCTTCCACTGTTTTTGTGTAACCGGAGATTTACCCATGTAAAAAGGATTTTGAATCGTAACCCTATGTACTGGAGATTCGCAGTCTGATCTGTCTTTTTCTTCAGGAGAGGAGCCCATGTTAAATTCCCCGGCAGGGATCATTACAAATTCCATACCTGTAGACGAGCTGATATAAATGTCAAAAATTTCAGGATTTTCAGGCCCTGTCAAACTATATGAATCTTCAATCGAATCTTCAATTTTATTCTTTTTCAGATAGCCTCGGATTGTGTTTATGTGATTTATAATGCTGATTTTACTTCCCACAAAATTAGCTCCTATATTTCTTATTTTTTTGTCGTCTCCATAGGCTTTTATATTCTCACATTAATCGACATGGGTAATTATAAATAACGGCCATATTAATTAGATTAAATCCTAAGTCTCTTATTCTTTCATTATACTTGTTGCGCATGGACTCTTGTTGTATGGACGCTGCATATTATTAATTTTGAAATCTCCAACCCGGATCCGGATAGGTGGATGAACTGTTTTAAAAAAATTCATATAAACAAAAGTAAAATATGAGTTAGTCTATCATAAGAGATCCTTAATCAAGATCTAAAAACCCCAAAGCTCTAAAACCATGGACACCAGAACCGCCCGTTATTTGAAATCCCGTTTCCAGAACTATTATAAAACCGCTGAGATAGGTCTCCCTGACTACCTGCCTAATAGAGAATGGGCTTTTATCTTTTACGATGATATGCCGGAAAAGATGATGCACAGGCACAGGTCTTTCGGCTCACCGGGAGAAGCTCTTGATTATCTTTACGGCATGTCTCCTGCACATGTTTATTATTCTACGGCTTATTACGAGTACCCTGATGCGCGGAAAATGAACGAGAAAAACTGGCTCGGGGCAGAGCTCATTTTTGACCTTGATGCAGACCACCTGCCAGGTGCCCCGAGAAATTATTCGGATATGCTTGAGCTTGTGAAGAAGGAAGCTTTCAAGCTCATGGATTTTTTGTTAGATGATTTCGGGTTTTCGGAAAAGGAAATTGAGCTTGTATTTTCAGGAGGTAGAGGATACCATTTCCATATTAAAAGCCCGAAAGTCCTGAAGCTCGGAAGTTCCGAGAGAAGGGAAATCGTGAACTATGCCGGCGGGAAGGATCTCGATTTCAAGCACTTTTTCAAGGACGTTGCAATGGATGGGGATTTCGGGACAGGCTCAAAGACATTTAAAGGGATTAAAAATGTACCTACGAAGTGCACGCTTGTGGGATATGATTCTGGATGGGGGAAGAGGATTGCACTTTACCTCACTGACTACATGAAGGCGGAGTGCAAAAAAAAGTACAAGAAATATATGTTTCCAGAGCTTCGAAGGCATGAGAAGGTCGGAGATACCACAATTAAAAAACTGATTAATATTACTAACAGTGAAAACGGCTTAAAAGATATTCTGGAGAATGGAAGGCTGGACTTCGACGTAAGAAATTTTAAGGAGATTGCCGCATATTTTATGCAGGGCTCAATGGAAAATTTCCTGCAAAGGTTCGGAGCCAGTGTTGATGAACCCGTAACTGCTGACATCAAAAGGCTTATCCGTGTCCCCGGTTCCCTTCACGGAGGGTCAGGGATGCTTGTAAAGAAACTTGCTTTCTCTGAGTTAGAGAAGTTTGACCCACTTAATGACGCAGTTGTTTTCAGCGATAAACCAACAAAGATAACCGTTTCAAAACCTTTCTCAGTACAGCTGAAGGGCAAGGATTTAAGAATAGAAGAAGGCATACAGGAAGTTCCGGAGTATGCAGCCGTATATCTGATTTGTAGAGGTGTTGCAGAGCATGGATATAGAAAAAATCAGCCAGACGTTGTATAAAGAAAAAAACCAGACATTAAAGACCATTCCGGCTGATTTTTACCTGGAAGCTGAAAAATATATCCGGGAACTCGAGAAAGAGATAAGTAAGATTGACAATCCTCGTTCTCCGGAATCAAAGATGCTCAATGACGAGCATGAAAGGGCACTTTCTGACCTTGAGACTATCTTTATGAAAAGGATAGGAAAGGTTATTACCAGGGCAACAATCCAATCTAATGCTGACAAACCTATTTCAAAGGATATTGAAAAGCTGCTCCCTGTTGAGAAAATGCTGTATGACCTTGTGCTTCAGGGGATCGAAGCTGCAAAAATAGAGCTTTTGGGCCCCATTCTTGATCCAGATTCCGGAAAAGTTGCTGTCTGGCCCGGGATGGGGGGAGCAAGACAGGCATCTGCTGCTATTCTTGTAGAAGCAAAGAATGGTAGGGAGATTACTGTGAATGCAGAAGGGAAGGGAACGGAGCCGGGCAAAAACAATATAAACGAAGAATATGTTGTTGTTCGAATACTGAAGGACCTGCCTACCTTCACAGGTACAGACGGCCGGAACTATACGGTCAGTGCTGAAGACGTTGTTGTTTTGCCGCAACTGAATGCAACGGGGCTGATAAAGCGGAATGCAGCAAAAATGATTGCTGCCGGAGATAAAAACTCCGGAGATAAAAATTCCGAAACGAATTAAAATATGCAGCTTATTTTATCCAGAAAAACAGTTGGAGACAGGCACATCAGAAGCCTGCAAATAGCAGGTTCATGCCTTAAGAAGAAGGCACTTCAGGTAATAGTATTAGTATATATATGTGTAGCTATATCTGTGTAGCAACCTTGTTAGCGTGCTCTGGCTTCGTCTTCGATAGAGAACGCCGCTCTCGATACTAAAATGAAGTCAAGACGATTCAAACTCATCAATCAAAGGCTTCCCAAATAAATAGCTTCCCAGGAAATAAAACGCCATACGTAACGCCATACGTATATCCAACAAGTATATTATATGGTGCTTTTCCGCAAAAGCCGGAATATGCACACCAATACCAATAATCAACAAAAAAGGTGTAAAGAATGAAGATTCCAAAGAGGTTCAGAACTTACTGCCCGTTCTGTAAGACCCACCAAGAACACGTAGCAGAGAGGGTTAAGAAGGGCCAGGCTTCATCAATGGCTCACATTACGAGGCAGAAGAATAGACAGGAAGGCATAGGTAACAGCGGAAAGTTCTCCAAGGTGCCTGGTGGCGACAAACCAACAAAGCGCATCTGGCTCAGGTACCGCTGCACTGTATGCAAGAAAGCCCACCAGAGACCCTGCTTCAGGGCAAAGAAGTTCGAGTTCAAGGAGTAAGATAAAATG
>DUGS01000154.1 GCA_013331265.1 Methanosarcina sp. | reverse complement strand
GTCTTGTGCAGCTTTATGTGCATCAATTTCGGCCTGTTTCAGGATCTCCCTGGACTCGGCCCTAGCATCGGAGATGTGCTTGTTTTTGGAATCAACGGCTTGATCAACCATTGATTTAGCACTCTCTTCCGCTTTTTTTATTTCGGATAAGATTTCATTTTTAGCCATGTGAATCTCCGTCTCTCAAAATTTAATATATAAATTAATAATTAAAAATCCCTACTCCAATGGAGGTAGTTAACAAATCCTTCGCGAAAGAACTATATAACAGCTTCGGTTTTATCGAAGATGATGAGAATAACTATGATGATTATTCATGATATATATAAGTTACAGGATATTCTTAAGAAATTAAAAAATATAAATAACAAAATATATGGTAAAAATCCAAAAGATTAAATATAACAGTAAAAAATAATTAAATAGAAACTGTAGAATATAATTAAATGGAAAAAAAAACAAAGTCTGCCTTAACAAAAGAAGAACGGGGTCATGAAAATAACATTTTTGAACTAATAATCAGGAGACGATTAAAAGATCAGTTTAGAATTAAATATGAGTTTACAGATGTTATGTAAGACATAGTAAAATAAATTGCAAATTTAGGTCCTGCCATAAAACACATGCAATCCAGTCTGTCAGAAGTAAGGAACTTAAAGCCAGTTTAAAAAAGAAAATAACAAATATATTAAGAGTAAGGAATAGTACAATAGTAATAAACATACGATGTAGAATCGGAAAATACGGGCTTATTTTCGTATAAGTATAATTATTATTTTAGAAAGATTTGTATCTTTTTTTAAATAAGTCCTTTAGTTCGGAACTTATTGTACAATTCCCAAAATGCAAATATTCCTGAGAAATCACAGGTTAAAAAGCACTTTTTCAGGGCAAGAGCCAAGGACAAGGACCCCAGTGTTAAACAAAATTTTAGAAAGAAAATGTAAAAATAATTATATTAAAAATATCACTTCGGGTTTAAAAACATGCAAAAATACGAAAAATGTGAAGAAAAAATAAGGATAAAAAATTGAGATCAGAAGAACCATCGATAAAGGAAAAGGCAGTAAAAGTAAAATTCCTTTAAAAATATAAAAGGAATATTACTTCAGCCTGTAAGGAATTCTGGCTCCTTTAGGGATGGTATGAATATACTTCTTTCTGAAATCCGGATTTCGCATCATGCAGTAAGCTGCATCATCTTTCTTGTAAGCACTGTGTTTTCCCATACGCTTCCAGATAGTTTCCAGAGGCTCTTCACATATATTTCCAAAAGAGAGTGGGGTGTATGCGCAGGGCATGACCTCTCCGTCAGAAGCAACATGCATCCAGCGTCTGCCAGCAAAGCATCCGAAAAGCTCGGGACCCATAAAATAGGGAAAAGCTGTGACTCTGGGGCCATCAGGTTTGCTGTTCATAGTTTTCTGGAACGCCTGAAGCCTGGATACGTCTTTATCGCTTATTACTTCATCCTCATGTTCCATCCAGCGCCCTACTGCAATGATCTCATAGATTGACATCTCTTTCATATTAAGGTCGGCTGCCAGGGAATAGAACTCTTCAAGGTCATCTATATTATGCGGAGAAACGACAACAAACATGTCAGTAAGGATTCCGGCAGAATCCGCGTTTTTAATTCCTTCAATTGCATCTTTGTATGCGCCGCTCCGGCCTCTGATACGGTCATGTTCGGCTTCAAAAGGACTATCCAGACTTATCATGGCAGCGTACAGGCCTGCAGCTTTAAGTGCCTCTGCACGCTCTTCTGATAGCTTGAAGCCAGAAGTAAAACATGTGGCAATTGCTTTTGTCTTGTCTACCCTTGAGACCATCTCAACGATGTCGTTTCTGAGCATTGTCTCTCCGCCGTCAAATGAGACAAGATAGGTTCCAAGTTCAATGCTCTGGTCCACAACATTGCAGATTTCTTCAAGCGTCAATTCTTTTTCAGGCTTTATGTCAGCTGCTCCGCAGTGAATACAATTGTTTGGACAGCGGGCGGTAATCCCTATTGAAAATTGGTCCGGGACACGTTTTTTCCTTATGGCTGCAATTTCTGCGCTTATGACCCGGCTGAACACAGGACCTGGGATAGGGGGAATCCAGGTAGAAAATATAATCTCGTCTTCGTTTATTGAAATGGGTTTTTCTTCTGCAAAGATATCGTTTATACGTTTCAGAAAGGGTTTTGCAAGATGGGAAAGAGGGCCTTCTGCGTCGAGCACCATCTTTTCATTTTCGGTACTGGCGTTTACCTTAATCACCGGACTATCATATACTCTCATGGATACACCTGATAAAGTTAGTGGCAAAAGCTGGAGCCTGCCAGGGCTTTTAGTAAGAAATTAAACAGCATCATTTTGATAATATATACATAGAAGTTCGGCAGAACCAATTTATTTTTCAGGACAGGTGAAGGTTTGTTAGAGGTCCTCAAGCATGTCTACGGTTATATAATCGGTAATCTGGAAAAGCTTGTCCCTTGCCGGGCATGCTCTGAATGTCGAGAGGGTCTCTTTTGCGGCACCAATGTGCAGCTTTACACAGTCCATTGACTTTTTCAGGGCTTCTTCCTTTGACATGCTTTTCATGTAGATGTGCGGCAGGGTTTCAGATGTGAATTTAGACTCCTTGCCCTCAACTATCTCAAGAAACTCAAGGATATCGTCAACAATCTGATATGCAGTTCCAAGGGAATTTCCAAAAAAGCTGAAACGTTCGGCAAGCGCATCATCAGCTCCGCCCGTATAAGCCCCTATGGATGCGCTGATTGCGAATAAAGAAGCTGTTTTTTTATAAATGCACTTAAAATAATCGCTTTCTCCAAAGATATCATCGTCAAGCTTCAGGTCAAGGACTTCCCCTTCCGCCATATCCATTCCTGCCTTTCCGAAATCTTGAACCACTTTATCTCCATAAGGAGAAATGAAAGCAATTGATTTTGCAATAAGATAGTCTCCACAGAGCAGGGCTCTGGCAGGTCCGAATTTCTCAGGAGCAGAAGGCAGGTTTCTCCGGATAAGTCCCTGGTCCAGCAGGTCATCATGAATTAAAGAGGCCGAATGCATCATTTCGACGGCAAGGGCTGCATTAAGGCTCCGGGAATATGAGCCTGAACAGATCTCGCTGACCAGCAGGAGAATGATTGGTCGAATTCTTTTTCCTCCGGAATTACAGACATGCTCAACCATTTTTTTTAAACCGGAGTCCTCTATCAGGGCAATCGAGTCTTTAATTCCGGCCTCTACATATCTGTATTCTTCCCATTCTTCAATATTCATTAATATAACTCCGTGTACTTTGACGGGCATCCTGTAATTATCTTGTTCGCCTCAAATGTTGATTCGGAAACTTTGTCCCACTGATGGTCACCTGTTTTCCTTCAGCAAGATTGAAAGGAGTTTTCCTACATAATCCACATGTATCTTAAGGTTTTCATCGTTTTCATCATTTAGGTCTAATGATATAATGCCTGAATGATATAATGCCTGGGCCTTTTTAAGGCTCCTGTCCTCTACAACTCCCATGAAACTTATTATTCTGCCCGGAGTAGCCCTGAGGACCAGAGAGAAGCTCAGATACTGCAATGTATCCTTTCGAGGAGTCGGCTCAATATAACCCGATAAGGGATACACCAGCAATAAAAGCAACTGCAAGCAATGATTTCTTTTTTATTCACGCTAAACCTCGTATAACTCAATAATTA
>DUGS01000085.1:16812-20818 GCA_013331265.1 Methanosarcina sp. | reverse complement strand
GTGGGTTATTATCCCTTACTCAAAAATTCATAGGTTCGAATTTCACAACTCGCACTATACCACCGGGATATAGGTAACTCAAAAAAACGCAACGCTGTTTTGTAAGGAATTTGCACAACCGTTTTATTTTCAAAAGTTGCCTCAACTAAAAAACTCTTTTTCTACAATTTTTGATTTAATAAGTTAATATAAATAAATAGTTAGTTGGGTGAGAGTAATAATAATGCATCAAAAATAGGACCAAGTTCGAGGAAGGACGAAGCTTGAGAATTCAGATGGATTTTTAGAACGTTGAACTTTGAACGTAGCAGTAAATTAATAGGCACAACTCATTAAATGTTTTTAGTTAATTATTAAAAAATAAGAGAAGTTAAAAAATAAACTTGACATATATTATAAGTATATGTGAACTGTCCCTAAGCTAAAGACCTGGACGTTCATGCTTCTTTATATAAAAAAGGAGTATTGCACCCCTCAATTGTAAATTAACTCTAATTCAGGGGTATAGGTGAAGATAGAATCAAATACACCATGCAAAATACCATCTCCATCTGGACCGTCAACACTACTCCTGCTGTCATCTGAATCATAAGCCAGGTGCGTATAATCAACAGCCTTATTATCATTGTTATAAACATGAGGATTATCATATGCTCCTGTTGCATCTGAGTGAACCCAACGGCTTCCATCCCATATCTCATTAAATTGATGAGATATAGTAGGTTCTCCGGGTTCCACTAAATTACATGCAATAGTCCTTGCTGGTACACCTAAAGCTCTTGCAAAATCACTATTTAATACAGAAAATTCATCGCATATTCCTTCATAACCATTCTCAATTATCCAATCATCTGATCCAGTTAATGTTGGGTCTAATGCAGATATATTGTATTCCATTACACCATCAACATATAGAACAATTTTACGTCCTGTAGTATAAGGAGTAGATGTATTATCTCCAGCTTGAGCTGCTAATACAGATATTTCATATTCGTTATGATGATGGAAGTCAGTCAGTTGCAAATTTCTGCCATTATCAGGGTCTTCAAGATACCCTACATTATTATTGTAGACTTCAACAAAGGGTGCACTGACGGTTGGAGCACTTGTTAAATAAACGCTTGAATTGACCACAACGTAATTTCTTATAGTTATTGACTTGCTACCCACAGTTGTGAATAAATCAGGATCTACATAAAATGGAAGGGAAATTGTAACTTCTTCACCTGGTAAAAGGTTTACGTAATTTCTTGCCCAGCCATTCGAATCTTCATAAGAATAAAGCATAACAAATCCATTAGCAGCAACTGTGCCATAATTTTTTATTGTAATTTGATTGGCTGCAGATTCATTCTGAATCCATCTCCAGTCACAAGTAGCACCCGTAACAACAACATTTGGTACCACTGTCTTTATAGAGTATTCGGAAGAGTCAGATATTGCCTTATTTTTTGAAGTTGACCAAACCATAACTATTTTATCATCCTTGATTGTGACATTTTCAGGCGAATTACTTTTTACCGAAACATCTTCGATCCCACTTATTAAGAACATTCCTTCTGGAGCATTAGCATTTATTTGAGCTATTTTTTCAGGTGTAAGTGGTTTTTTAATTAAATTTTCTTTTTCATCTTTTTCAATTTCTATTCTGAGTTTCTCCCGTTCTTCTTCGCATTTTTCAAACCAGTCGTCAGGTAATATTGGAGTACTATTTCCAAAAATTGCAATTAGTTCTTCTGGCGTTGAAACTTTTCCGGAATATAGGTCAATATTGTAATTTTGATCTTCATCTTCCTCTACTGCTGCTCCTAATCCTATCATATTGATTAGTAGGAGTACTAGAAGTATCTTTAATTTCATATTTTTACCTCTATTATTTTCTGTAATTCTGAATCATATTCACAAAATAATGGAGTTATTTGAGATCGATGCGCGAGTTATTTATCAAGAAGCAGAATCATTAAAGCTAAGTCTTAAACACAAAGCTAACATAATTGTGCTTCTTGATATACATCTTAGAGATATTTTGTGGAGTTCAGATAATCTGAAAAGTAGATTTGAACTTTAAATGATCATCTTTGGCAATGTATTTATAAATTTTACGGCAAATGTCTTAAATTAATCTTTTTTTGGAATCATTTTAATGTCTATAATTATTTTCTAATTTTGATTGTTTGATGTTCTGGCCATAAAATATATAAGATCATAGATGCCGCAAGAAGTTCCAATGTAAAACTATAAGAAAAGATATGAGTAAATATTATCTTATATCCAGCCTTCGGCAGGTAAACCTATAGCTTAATATTATTAATTTTATATCTCTTTCTTGGTTTTCCCATGGCAGATAAAAAAGCTCAGGATAGATTCAATAATTATCTTGTTACAAATGAAGAGAAGGAAACGAATATTTACTCACAGGGTATATATCAGATTCCAGATAGCGCTAAGGAATATAGCAGAGTAACATTAACCAGAAGATGGTATGATAAATGATACTTTTAAGCTCCAAATTCTAATATAGACATATCAAAAATTACTTGATTTTGAACTATATCACAGAATTTTACTAAGAGATACAAAATCTAATTTACTTGTTACAATCCTTATTGATACCGTTTTACAATTTTACAGGTGAAATTTACAATTTCCCTTGATATCGTTTTACAATTTTACTGTAAAATTTACAATTTCTCTTGATACCGTTTTACTATTTTACTGTAAAATTTACAATTTTACACTTTTCAGTAAAAACATACATATTTTTACTTTTGACCTGAAACCAAAGATTCCCATTTATTCACTCTTTCCAGAACATGAGCATTAAGAGTAAATGGTTTATCTGACTGGGCATTCTGCTTCATATAATGTAAAGTGCCTTTAGAGAAACCTAGCTTCTTCCAATCAACATAAGAAATATTGAGAATCTTTTGCCTTATGTCATAAGAATCAATTCTTTCAATCTCATATTCAGGCTTAACAAAATCCAGTTTTTCTTTTTTGCTTGTGAGGTAATGGGCTAATTCCCTTACTTTCAGAAAGATAACATAACTCCACGTACTTTCTTTACCCTGATAACTCACTTTTTTGTTCAGCATATTGGAAAACTCATTAACAATCTTCCTGGCTCCTGTAGGTTTTAGCCTCAGATTGTAATTCTCAGTCCTGATAAAGTCTTTAGTTTCCATAGCCCCACTTTCAACCAGGCTGATAACTGCCAGATCCACAAGGAACCTGAAAGGCTCCTGAAGGTCATAGGCTAAACTGTTCTTGCTCGGGGTCATTTCATGCAAAAAGCCTACATGAGCGTCCAGACCTACAGAATTAATGGCTCTCAGATATTCTGATTCAAGCAGAGAATAAGCCATAATTAAGTATAGTATTTACCACATTCCTGAAATTGATAAAATTTTGTAAATTGTGGATATTTAGTCGAGTCTTGCTGGAAATCTAATTATTTACGGCTGCCCCAACTCAAAGGTCAGAACATTGGTAACCTCCTAACTCCCTCAATAATAAAGAAAATTCTCAAGATCGGTACACTCTATAACCTTCTCATAGTCCTTATTTTTTTGATTACAACAATTGAGACCATTGATAAATGATTTTATACTGTTATCATGTTTTAGACAAGAAAATAAAGCTTAATCAAGTTTTAAGCAGGCGATTGTATTTTTATTTGATTAAAAGAAAATAAGTATGTTTATATGTTAATTTACCCTTTAGTTGTTGATTAAATTTACACTGTTGTTTTTGATTGCGGGTCTTCCCGGATCAAGTAATGAAAAAAACAGGAGGGAAATAAACTGAAAAATAATAAGAAGTACATTTGGAAAATGACACTATCAGTTTTCGCCATACTGATGATGTTGGCTTTATTTTCTACAGCAGCCTCCGCATCAATTAATGTATACAAAACCCCCCTTGGTGCAGGAACTCCTCCAGCAACAGAACGCCTGTCCGGCGGAGGAAATTACATTGATTATACGGCGGTAGCCGCTTCGAGTAC
>DUGS01000085.1:11761-16583 GCA_013331265.1 Methanosarcina sp. | reverse complement strand
TATATCAGATGGGACTTTGGAGATGGAACCTCTCTCGAAGGGACAAAAATTACTCCGCAACTAAAAAATCCGGTACACAAGTATAAAAAGACTGGCTATTATATCACTTGTCTGACTATTAAGTGCACTGGTTATAATGGGAAGTTGTGGGTCCATAAGACTGTAATTATTAAATAAATTTGAAAAAATTAAATTAACTTCGTTAAAAGTGGACTTACCACTTTTAATTTTTATAAATTCTGTTTTTATACTGCTTAGGTAATAATTACTCATAAAAATAGCCTAAGAAACTTTTCATTTCTAGCCTTAATTTTGCACACCAATATTTTGAGAAGCCTAACATCCGAAGAATAAGTGTGCCTGCTGTAGCACTGACATTAATAAGTCTGTTATATGAATTCCCTGCACTTCTAATAATTTTAATGCACTATAAGTAAACTTTTCATACTGGTGAGGGAATATAATCTATTCAATTAAAATAAAGGGGACTGCTGGATTTGGTTTCTTCCAAAATTACTCCTGTTTTTTCTCTGGTAGCATTTGCAGTTATTCACAGCCTGACTGCGAGCCTGCCATTCAAACGCCTGGTCATGAGAGCCACTGGTCCCAGAGCAGAAACGCTCTATCTGCCGGCATACAGTCTCCTTGCAGTGCTGACTATATTGCCGCTTGTCTATCAGCTCTACAAAAACCCGGGGCGGGTTCTCTACAAAATACCTTCGCCCTGGAGATGGCTTATGGTCGGGGGGCAGTTAATTGCTGGAATACTTGCCCCAGTGGCTTTTTGGGATGCTCCGCATCGGTTCAAAATACGTTCGCAGCTCTCTGGTCCGCAGGCTTCCAAAGCAGGTTCCCTGAATATCAGGGGCATTTACCGGTGGGTAAGAGACCCCTTCCTGCTCTCGGGGCTGGTCATGATGTTGCTTACTCCTATTATGACCGTAAATCTGCTTGTCATATACCTTTTGACCACCATATACCTGTTCCTGGGGTCCCTGCACTGGGAGACAAGGCTGATGGCGCAGTTCGGTGACGAATACCGGGAGTACCAGAAAAAAGTTCACAGGATAATCCCCGGATTAAGGCAAAGCGTTAAAGATTCTGATTAATCTCCAGTTAAAAATTAATTTCACGTTCTACTTTACTTCATATTCTATTTTAAATTCATGTCCTCTGCAGATAAAAAGCAATTGGAAAGCCGACCAAAGTAGGAATCCAGAAAGAAAACATCCTGTAACTGAGTATAACCACGACAGCAATCGGTCCAGGCACCCCGAGCCCTGTATATAGAGCCGCCATTGTGCTCTCGACAACCCCTATCCCACCCGGGATAAGAAAAGCCATTTTCCCGAAAAGCAGTGGAAGCCCGTATCCTACAAGCAGGATTGAAGGCCTTACCGGATGTCCTGCAGCTATGAAAAAGAAGTAAAGAGTCAGCATATCAAAACATATGGAAAAAGCTGCTGCCAGAGCTGGACGCTGCCAGCCTCCTTTATGCAGGACGTCAAGGGCTGCAAAGAACCGGCTTACATACTCTTCAGTTGGAGCTGGATTATAGGGCCTGTTCCGGCTCCTGGCAAAGAAAGCTGCTATTTTTCCGGCTCCTGCCTTAAATCTGGTTCTGTGCCTTCTTCCCCAGATTACTGCCAGAGCACCAAGACCCAGCAGGGTGAGGATCAGGAGAAAGATATAGAATTGCACGGAAGAAAGTTCGTGGACCAGAATCAAGTAGACTATTCCGGCTGTTGCGAGTACTATCAGGATTGCATTGTTGAACATTGTGGGCAGCGTACCTGCAAGTCCTGAGCCCTCTTTGCTTACACCAGTTTTCCTTACCCATATGTAGGTAGCTGCAGCATTTCCTAAAGTGCCGCCTGCCAGCATCCCCATACTCGAGGCGGCAAGATTTATGGCAGCTCCTTTTAATATGGAGAGATGTTGATCTACTATTGCCAGGACCGAATTAATAAGATAACCATATCCGATGTAACTTATAATCTGGGTAAATGCAGCGAGCAATACAGCCCATAAAGCCATTGTCCTGATTACCTGAAGGGACCCTTCAAAAGAGGCAATCTGGGGAAGAATCAGATGAACTGCAAGTCCCAGGAAAATAAGGGTTAGAAGGTAACGCCTGGCTTTCAAGATCAGAGGAGGAGAATATAAAAGGCTCCGATGGTTATTGTTTTTATTTTCTTGATTCTGTAAACCTTCCTGTCCGTTTATATCCATTTATAATCCTCTGAAATTAAAATCATCTCTTTTTTTGTATTTTCTGACACCTTTTAATATAAAAAGGAGATGGCATTTCGGAATAGAGTCATTTCTATTAAACATCACAGCCTTTAATAATTATAAAGGATAATTCATTCCCATGGCAGATACAGTTTACTTTCTTTTCCCTTTCGTTTATGCTGCTCTTAACGCAGCTTCTTTTGCTCTCTATGGGCTGGACAAATATAAAGCAAGGAAGGAAAAATGGCGCATTTCGGAAAAAAGCCTGCTGATAATTTCTCTTTTAGGACCTATCGGCGCGTGGCTCGGAATGATACAGTTCAGGCACAAGACCCAGAAACCCATGTTCAGGTATTCTGTGCCGGCGTTTATTGGAATTCATATCCTTCTGGTGCTCTGGATAAACCTGGACCTGTAAGTCTACAGCAACCCTAATACTTCTACCTGACTTACTTCTTATATCCAGATCCTTATAAAGTCACCTGCTAAGAGCGTAAATTGATTATAAAATGTATAATAGCAGGACAACAGCATATAATAGCTTAAACCGCACAGAAAAGCCGGATATACAGTATTACATTAACTCTTTTTTTTGTAAAACCTTTTTTATAGTATTTTCTTCATAAGATATGAAGTATTACAGTTTTCATTCCTTATCCTGGATGGGGGATATCTGGAGATTGGCTTTGGGAACTGCAGAGAAATGGAAATCAGGGAATAAAATATATCTCATATTTTGAGCTTATTTGGGGGACTCCAATGGCAGGTAAAGGCAGGATAAAAATTGCCATTGCAGGAGTTGGGAACTGTGCGAGTTCACTTCTGCAGGGGATTGAGTATTACAGAAAAAAAGAGAATGCAGATACAATTGGTCTTATGCATCTGGACCTTGGGGGATATTTACCATATGATATTGAAGTGGCAGCAGCCTTTGATATAGACAGAAGGAAGATTGGAAAGGACGTTTCAGAAGCTATATTTTCTCTTCCTAACTGCACAACTGCTTTCTGTCCAGATGTGCCGAAAACAGGCGTTGAGGTAAAAATAGGAAGGGTTCTGGACGGTTGTTCCGAACACCTTACCAGTTATCCTGAAGACTGCAGGTTTTTGCCTGTGGAAGGGGAGGGTGCAACAAAAGAGGATGTCGTAAACATCCTGCAGAATTCGGGAGCCGAGATTCTTATAAATTACATGCCTGTAGGTTCCGAAGAAGCTGCCCGTTTTTATGCGGGATGTGCCCTTGAAGCCGGATGTGCCTTTATCAACAGTATGCCTGTTTTTATTGCAAGCGATCCTGAATGGGCAAAACGATTTGAAGAAAAGAACCTCCCTATTATAGGAGACGACATCAAGTCCCAGCTCGGAGCGACCATAGTCCACAGGACTCTCGCCGACCTCTTTAAAAAGCGCGGTGTAAAAGTAGAGAGGACTTACCAGCTGAACACAGGTGGGAATACGGATTTCCTCAATATGCTCAACAGAAACAGGCTCAAATCCAAAAAAACCTCGAAAACCGAAGCCGTTCAGTCCGTGCTTGCTGAAAGGCTTGACAACGAAAATATCCATGTAGGTCCGAGCGACTATGTACCCTGGCAAAAAGACAATAAGGTTTGCTTCCTGAGGATGGAGGGAAAACTCTTTGGGGATGTGCCTATGAATCTCGAACTCCGGCTGTCGGTAGAAGACTCCCCTAACTCTGCAGGCGTCGTAATCGATGCAATTCGGTGCTGCAAACTGGCACTTGATAGGGAAAAAGGAGGAATCCTGTATCAGCCGTCTGCGTATTTTATGAAACACCCTCCAAAACAATATCCGGATGACGAAGCATACCGCATGATTGAAGAGTTTATTTCAGGAAATCAATAAATGTAAGTAAAAAATAAAGTATGTGAGAACTTTTCTGGAATATTTAAATTATCCAGAGAAAGTTCAAAGCTAAATCAGAGGCTTTATTCGGATTCGGGATGTTTATCTGGACAGCTCTTCTTCTACTTCTTTGGCTCCAGCTTCAAGTTCCTCCTTTTGCTGGGCATCGAACCGGAGTAAAAGCGCCTGAAACTCCCCAATGTGTGTTTTTTCTTCTTTTGCCACATCCATCAGGACTGCTCTTATATCTGCATTTTTGGCAAGGGCAGCCATTTGCTCGTAAAGGTTTACGGCATCAAGCTCCGCAATAATTCCGGCTCTGAGGATTTCCTTATCGATATCGCCTTCAGATACATTCTTAAGGTCTATAGGAATTTTAGATAACAATTTATCCCCCCTACTTACTGTATATGAGGTATGATCATAAGTATTTTTACTGATCTTAAATTTTTTAAACTGCTCTGCTCCCTCTGATGTATTTGCAAAGCTCCGTCAGACCCCATTCGCATAATGGTTCCATAGCGTTCATCTTCTTCTTCGAGGTTACAGACATTACACGGCATCCCAACAGGCACATACAGCTTTCCATCGAGACCGAACTTTATGTATTTCCAGCCATGTAAGCGGTCGGACGGGAAATCTCCGTTAACCATGACAGGTTCGGGAGGGTTTTCAAGCCTTGCTTCAATATCGTCGTATCTTATCACTCTTGAAATCTTAT
>DUGS01000085.1:0-11553 GCA_013331265.1 Methanosarcina sp. | reverse complement strand
TGAAATCTTATCACTCTTGAAATCACTCTTGAAATTTCGGCTACATACAGGGAGCCGTTTCTTAATGCCACCCCGTTAGGATTGTCCAGGCCCTCGGCAAGTACGATTACGCTATCAGATTTATTGTCCCCATTCCTGTCAAGTATGGCATAGACTTTCCCAGCATCCGGCTTCCTACAAAAAGTGTCCCGTTTGGACTGAGGGACATAGACCTTGCACCTTCAATATTTTCGGCGTAATAATCAATGGAAAAACCTGGAGGAAGCTCGATACAGGCAGGACCTGTCCCGCTGGAGCATGTGATATTTACATCAGGGGCGCTATTATATTATTTATATTATATACTCTGTATGATATTATCGGCATTAAGGATATCCGGGTATCTATATTAGTCAGGATGCCCGGGGTATATATCCATACGACTGAAGATGAGCTTCAGCCCTTATAATATAGGGTCTGCAGCATTGGAGTTAACCAGAATCAGCTGTCATTATCATATTATATGACTACGACTGTCCGCCTCATTCCCGCCTGACTTTACATATACGGTGACGAGTTAATGAAGATAAATATTGCTCTGGCTTTGACATCATCTGTCTTTCTGACGGCATGGGTTACGGGTTTTGTATCCATCTTATTCAGCTCTGTGTCCTTTACAGCACAGAATCCTGCAATTTCCTATTTACTGGCATCCGGTTTGCTTTTTATTGCCATAATCGAATTGTTGAGCATTATCTCTCTTTTTGGCTCCGTGCTTTTCTTACTGCAAGCCAGAAAGACTCTATCTCTATGGTATCTGGCAGTCCCTCTGTGCATTTTCCTGTCATTATTAGTTATAACGAATATTTTCATATATTTTAACGGAAAACCGTTTCTTGTCGAGCCCATAAGTACAGCCGAGATGGTCTGGATCATTATACTGGCTTTACTGTCCCCCTGCTCTGCATTATTTTTCATATCTTCATATGGGCACGATAGTTCGACAAAGGTATACGTTATAGTTTCATCGGCAGCAAGTTTATTCTCTCTCTTTTTTCTCACACTCCTGGAGATTTCCAGGTGTTCAAGCATTGAGGCGGTGTTATTGCCTCTGGTTTTTTACTGGACGGTCTTGATGCCGGCAATAGGAGTGTGTTTTTTATCAAAAGCAACAATGTACATAGAGGGCGATAATGCAGAGGAAGAGTCCTGAATGAAGTCCTTGATAGAGAGCAGGTCAAGTTGCGGTCCAAAAATAAAAACCAGGGCTTCATAAGCCGAAAAGACACATTTTCAAGTCTTATAATTATTCAAGTACTGGAATTAATACTTTGTAATACTTTCACCCGACTTCCTCAAGCCTTTTTTATGTGTTTTATTCTATATTAATTGATGCCTGCTCCAAATCCTAAAAAAAATGCCTATGAAAGGCGGATTATCTTCCATGCAGATATGGACAGCTTTTTTGCGTCTGTAGAGGTCAGGGAGAGGCCGGAACTGAAAGGGCTGCCCGTAATTGTGGGCTCTGACCCTAAAGGAGGGTCTGGAAGAGGAGTTGTAAGCACCTGCTCATACGAGGCGAGAAAGTATGGAATCCATTCGGCAATGCCGATTTCGCAGGCTTACAGGCTCTGCCCTCACGCTATATTTTTGCCTGTGAACATGAAGCTCTATGCAGGAGTTTCGGCAGGGGTAATGGAGCTTTTGCGGGGGTTTGCAGAAAAGTTCCAGCAGGTGAGTGTGGATGAAGCCTACCTCATACCCGGGCCTGAGGTCAGGAATTTTGAAGAGGCTGCCCTATACGCTCTCAGGATCAAGGATGAGGTGCAGAAACAGCATAGAATCACCTGTTCCGTGGGAGTTGGACCGAACAAACTTGTATCGAAAATTGCTTCAGGATTTCTGAAACCTGACGGGCTCACTGTTGTCAGGCCTGAAGACGTCCGGGAGTTTCTTTTTCCGCTGCCGGTGTCTAAAATTCCAGGGGTTGGAGAAAAGACAGCAGAAACCCTTAAAGGGCTGGGAATAAGCAGGGTAGAAGAGCTTGCAAACTGCGATATCCAGCTGCTTTCTGAAAAATTTGGAAAAATGGGGCTCAGGCTAAAGCAGCTTGCAAACGGACTGGACTTTGAAGAGGTCATAGAAAAAGAAAGCGTAAAATCAATAAGCAGGCATGGGACTTTTGCGGAGGACACAAATGACCCTGTGAAGATCTCCGGGTCCCTGGATTTTCTTATAGAGAGTGTGCATGGCTCTCTCCTGAAGCACAGTTTCCTTTTCAAAACCGTAACCCTTACAGTCCGGTTTGAGGACTTTTCCACCTATACTCGCTCAAAGACTCTCCCTATCTGGACTTCGGATATCTTTGTGATCAAAAGAGTAGCAATACAGCTTTTGTCGGAATTCATAGGCAGGCGAAAGTTCAGGCTTGTAGGAGTAGGGGTTACGAAACTCAGGGAAAGGGATGAGAGGCAGACTCTAATTACTGATTTTCCTTAACTTTCCGGGTTGCATGTATGGTTGCAATTAATCTTTAAATCAGAGAGTAATTTTTATACCATGAAGATATTGGTATTGTGTTCGTACGCAAAAATTGAATCCGTAATTTGTATAAATTACTCCTCTGAATGCTCTTTAGTCTGAAATTCACAGGACTATCTTCTGGTCAATAATCCTATTAGAAAAATTATCGAGGAAGCTTACCCATGAAGTATATCGTAGTTACCGGTGGGGTGATGAGTGGGCTTGGGAAAGGCATCACCATTGCATCCATCGGCAGAAACTTGAAAAACAAAGGTTATAAAGTTACGGCTATCAAGATCGACCCTTACATCAATATTGATGCAGGCACCATGAGCCCCTATCAGCACGGGGAAGTCTTTGTGCTCAGGGACGGAGGTGAAGTTGACCTGGACCTCGGAAACTACGAGAGGTTCCTTGACACGGAACTTACCAGAGACCACAACCTAACCACAGGCAAGGTTTACCAGGAAGTAATCGCCAAGGAAAGGAGAGGAGACTATCTTGGAAAAACCGTCCAGATTATCCCTCATATTACAAATGAGATCAAGAACAAAATAAGGAAGGTTGCAGCAAGGAGTGGGGCTGATGTCTGTCTTATTGAGATAGGGGGGACTGTAGGAGACATTGAGAGCATGCCTTTCCTTGAAGCAGTCCGCCAGATGCACAGGGAAGAGCCTTCCGAGAATATTGTTTTTATTCATGTAACCCTTGTAATGGAAGACCTGCAGGGCGAACAGAAAACCAAGCCTTCTCAGCACTCAGTAAAAGAACTCAGAGCTCTTGGTCTGAGCCCGGAAGTAATTGTTGCAAGGTCAAAGACTCCTCTGCAGGAAAGCGCCAAAGAAAAAATCGCACTTTTCTGTGATGTCCCCCAGGAACTGGTCATAAGCGCCTATGATGCTGATGATATTTATGACGTGCCTCTTGTGATCGAAGAGCAGGGCCTGACTACAAGGCTCATGAAGCACCTGAAGCTGGAGTCACGTGTTGAGGACAGTAGATGGAGCGAAATGGTTGCAAGGATGAAGTCCACAACCGATGAAGTCAAACTGGCAATTGTAGGCAAATATACAAATCTTGAGGACTCTTACCTCAGCATCCTTGAGGCTGTCAAGCACGGCGGAATTGATAACGGGTGCAAAGTTGAAGTCAATATGGTTGAGGCTGAGACCCTTGAAGAAAATCCTTCAGAAGTCGAGAAGCTCAAACAGTTTGACGGCATTCTGATCCCTGGCGGTTTTGGAGAGCGAGGGACTGAAGGCAAGATGCTTGCAATCAAATTTGCCAGAGAAAATGACATCCCGTTCCTTGGGATCTGCCTGGGTATGCAGCTTGCAGTAATTGAGTTTGCAAGAAACGTTGCGAACCTTGAAAATGCAAACAGTACGGAGTTTGACGAAGATACTCCTTACCCTGTAATTGATATCCTTCCGGAGCAGACCGGAGTTGCGGATATGGGCGGTACCATGCGCCTTGGAGACTACGAAGCAATCCTAAGGGAAGGTTCCCTTGCTACAAAGCTGTATGGAACCAATTACATTGTCGAGCGCCACCGCCACAGGTATGAAGTGAATCCCGAATTTGTGGATAGGCTTGAGTCTTTTGGCATGATCTTTTCCGGCAAAAACAAAAATAGAATGGAGATTGCCGAAATTCCTGGAAAGCGTTTCTTCTTTGTTTCTCAGTTCCACCCTGAATTCAGGTCAAGACCTGGCAGGCCATCTCCCCCATTTAAGGGCCTTGTCAGGGCAATGTGTAAATACAGGAAGGAACGAGAGAGTCAGTAAAGGACAGTAACCTGGAGTGATTGGGGATAATTTTTTAATCTTCAGTCCTCTTTTCTGCGCGCCTTTACTCTTTAAAAGAAATTTCTGGAAAGCCGCTTCTGTCCTGTATTAATAATTGTAGTATAATTGCAATATTATAAAAATTGCAATATTATAAAAATTGCAATATTATATAATATAGAATTTCCCTATCCTGGGAAACTGATAAATAGTTTTAAAAATGAAAATAATGAATTAATGTGATATCTGTTGAGGTACTGTGTCTGTATTGTACCTGTATGGGTATCATTTACTTCATTAATTTCTATGAAGGTATGTAACATGGCAATGTCTAAAAAAGATATGGAGAAAAAAAAGAGCGCTAAGAGAGAAAAGATACAGGAGCTGGAAAAACTGGCTTCTGCAGGCAGCAAGGACGCAAAGAAGAAGCTTGCAAAGGAAATGAAGAAGAAATAAACCTTAACATTTCTTCTTTTTGTCTTACATTATTGAGAGGGTTCGGGAATTTCTAAGCCCCGGCCCCGGAAAATTCTTTTCGGTTACTGTGTAATTTTAAGAAACTTTCATACTGAGTTGATGAATTTCATATTCTTCCTATTTTTGTCCTGTATTGGTTTTATAAATTATGTTTATCCTCCTGAACCAGAATTTAACTGAAAGTTCCTTAAATTTTAATCTTTGAGCCATCAGCTATTAGATCAAAGATTGAAGTGTTGAAAATCCATAAATATGTGAAATAATTTCAGGATACAACAGCTCTGCGTTTTTTATCTTTTTATTCACGTTTTTCCTTCTGGCCGAAATTATTAAATATTTTCGACATAGAAATTATCAACTTGTAGAAATATCTAATAATGTATTGCTGCAAAAAAATTGGGGAGGTTGCATAAGCAATCTCACTGAAGGGTCATCATATGGTAATGGATAAGAAAGATATGGAACAAATCTCTAACTCTAAGGCTCGCAAGGAAATGGAAAAATTGCAGAAAAAAGCTTCCTCTGGAGATAAAGCAGCAAAGAAGATGCTTGAAAAAGAGAAGAAGAAAAAATAACCGGTAAGTTATTCCTTTTAAGATACAATGAGATGATCTGGAGGGGTTAGAAAAAAATCCAATCTTAAGATTTCCACATTAAAAATCAAATCCGTCTTAATATATACACCTCGCCTTATCGAGATAGACACTTATTTACAAACAGGCTTTGGAACATAAATCTCGTTTAAATTTACTATCTCGTTTTCTTCTTGCTCACCAAGGCAAAAGCTCGGCTGGATGCATTATCGGTTTACGCAGGCATTGACTGAATACATTTTTGGTTTAAGAAAACTTTATTTTCGCTTCCTTTTAATCACTGACTATAATTCATTTCCTTGCTTTTTCCATTTTAAATTTATTTACAAATATATTTATTTTAAACAAATCATTGGCATTATATTTACAAAGTTTTATATACTTAAAAAATAGCATTAAATCTGGTGATAATTATAGAAACCATAAGTTTTTCAGAAGCTTTCAAATATCCATTTAAAACGCCGAAAAGGCTTCTTTATATACTCCTGTTAATTGTTCCAATTATAGGATGGCTTGCACTTTTCGGTTACATTGTAAGGCTTATTAATGAGTTTGCCGAAGGCAGGTATGAAGGGCTCATAAAACTCGATTTTATGGAAGATATAAAGCTTGGGTTAATGATGTTCCTGAAAGCTCTTCCCTTCTACATAATATATGCGATTATATTGTATGCTGCAACGTATGTCAGTGAAACTTTCGGGAATCTTGTCAGCCTGTTATTAGGAGTCTTTGTAATTCCAATGCTTGCCGTTAATTTCTTCAGGAAACAGACCGTTGAGTCTTTCTTTGAGTTTGACATCCTGAACGTTGTCAGGGACAACCTTGGAGAGTATATCATTACCGTACTGAAACAGTATGCTCTTGGTATTGTCTTTTTAATTCTTTCAATTGTACTTGTGGGCATACCCGGAATGTTCTTTACAAATTCAATATTCATTGCAAACATGTACGGAAGATTAGTGGAAAAGAGAACAGAATCTGATCTGTAAAATCTTAGAGTGATATCATATAAGTTTCATGTTATGAAACGAGAAGCCCCTCAGTAAAGACTGAGGGGTAGTTCACATCCCATTGCTTTACTTATTGTTGTACTCTCATCGGCTCCCCGCAACATGTTATGTTGCCTGTACAGCAGGCATCAGTTGCACAGCAAGCTTCCACACATGCATTTACGACCTTGAGTTCAAACCCGCACCCTTCACAAACAAGAACCTGACCTTCTTTCAATTCGCTGCAGTTCATTTCATGCCACCTCAATTTGTTTGATAGAAAAAATTACGTAACTCAGGTTCAAACTGCTTTTGAAACAATGATTCTGAACATTTTTTTCTAAAAACTGAATGGCCACCAATGGATATTAAGAAAAAAATAGAAGAAAGAAGGAGAAGGAAAGAGGGCAGATTAAACCTCTACCTTCACTTCAGCGTGCCAGGTCTTATTCGGACCCGCTGGAAACTGCGAGTTCTGTTCCAGCACCAACTCCTGAAGAGCCCGGATGTTCTTTAAAAATCCTGTATATTCTGAGAAGCAGATATCCTGAGAGCAAAAACGCCAGGAGGTCCGAAATCGGATAAGCTGCCCATACTCCGTCCAGCTCATAAAAACCTGGGAGAATAATAACAAGCGGGATCAGGAAAAGGACCTGCCTGCTGAGGGAGAGGAGGAAAGAGGGTCTGGCTTTTCCCAGGGCCTGGAAAAGTGTCATAGAAACTACATTCAAGCCTATCAAAGGCATCCCAAGGAGCATAATCTTTATAGCGTGCTCCCCAACAGCCAGGTATTGCGGGTCAGCACTAAAAAGCCCGAGGATCTGTTCTGTGAAGAGATAAATGATAATTAAGCCAAAGGTCCCGAATGTCATTGTTGCTATAAGAGACAGTTTTACGGCTTTTGCTATCCTTCCAAACTGCTTTGCTCCGGAATTATACCCTACAATTGGCTGCAGGCCAAAGGACATACCCAGGAGAGGCAGGAAGATAAAAGAGTTGACCTTGATTATAACGCCAAAAACAGCGACTGCAACATCTCCTCCATAGGTTGCAAGGGCATTGTATACAAAGATCATCATGACACTGCTTGAGACCTGCATAACAAAAGACCCGACCCCTATGGATCCTATTTCTTTCATAATGTCGAGGTCAGGTCTCAGGTATCTGGATTTAAAATGCACAGCTCCTTTTCCTTTAACGCAGTATTGCAGCAGCCAGACCGAACTAACTGCCTGAGACAGAACGGTTGCGATTGCAGCTCCCTGAACGCCCATCCCAAAGCCAAACATTAAAAGCGGGTCAAGAAGAATATTGAGGCCGGCTCCTATCAGCATTGCATTCATTGCAAGCCGGGCGTTTCCTTCGGCTCTGACAATATTCTGAACAGCTACTCCAAAGACAAAGAAGATTGTTCCTAAAATTATGTATTTAAGATATTCCATTGCATAGGGCATGATTCCGGGAGTGGCACCGAATATTCCCAGAATAACATCCAGGTAAGAGAGTAAGGGAATTGCAATGAGTATGCTGAGTATCAGACTGAGAGAGAAAACGTTTCCAAGAGTCCTTTCGGCTTTATCTAACTCTTTTGCTCCGAGGGCACGTGAGATAATTGATGATCCTCCCGCTCCGAGGACAACTCCGAAAGCCATGATTATCATCTGGATCGGAAAAGCTATCGAAAGCCCGCCTATAGCCTTGACGCTTTCTGCTCCATATACCTGTCCTACGAAAAATGTGTCCACAACGTTGTAAAGAGCCTGCACTATCATCCCGACAATCACAGGGGCCGAAAGCTTCAACAGAAGCTTACCTATACTCTCTTTTCCCAGAAATTCACTTTTTCCTTCCATATTTATGCTTCCATATCGTTTTTATTTGGCGTCACAATGCCTTTCCTGACATCACAATGCCTTTCCTGACCTTTGTGTTCGAGTCCGCACTTGCAGAGTTTAAACTCAGCCTTATGGATAAGCAGCCTGAAAATTTCTTTTTCTCCAGGTGTAAAATCTGAAAGGAGAGCATCAACGAAAGAAATCAGCTTTTCAAGAATTATATATCTCATTTCCTTTCCTTTTTCAGTAAGGTAAACCTTGTAAGCCCGGAGGTCATTTTCGTCCCTCTGCCTGTACACATAGCCTTCTTTTTCCAGGTTCTGAACCGCTCTGGTACTTGTTGCTTTACTTACTTCCAGTATTTTTGCAAGTGTTTCCTGAGAGATGCCGTCTTTATGATACAGGACCATCAGGAAATCAAATTGTCCGCTCCCGATTCTGTAAGCTTCGAGTTCCTTTGCCATATATGCCAGGTGGCTCCGGTAGATGTGGGCTATCGGGCCGCAGATCTCTCTTGGGTCTTCCATAATTTTTTCCTCCGATGTTAAAGCTGGGAGGCTTGTTTCAGGATAAAATGATTAATAGCGACTTAATATATAGTTACATATGAAACTAATTTAATCGCCTCCTGTATGGTTTTGATATATATTATAGTTACGGATGAAACTAAACAGGACCCAAAATCAGTAAGAGCCGCGAGTTTTCTAAATAAAGCACAAATACTGCCATAAATATGTTTAAAAAAATGTAAATAGAACATACTAATATAGTAAAAATATGTTCGATGAAGACCTGATCCAGAAATGGCTGGATGAAGGCACAATCAATCACGCTCAGGCAGAAAAGATGCGGGCCGACCTTGCCGAATGTAAAAAGGAACACAGGTCAAAAAGGCAGGTCATTGCTTTTTCAACCATCGGGGCGATTTTAATAGGAATTGGAGCCATTCTGTTTGTGGCATCCAACTGGGAGAAAATCGGGAATACCTTTAAGGTTCTGCTGCTTGTAGGAAGCACAATAGGCATACATTACGCTGGTTATCATTTTAAGTATGAAAATCAGAAGTATCCCAGGCTTGGTTCTGCCCTGATTTTGCTATCAGCCCTGTTCTTTGGAGCCAGCCTCTTTTTGATTGCCCAGATTTACAATATCAATGCTAATAACAGCACTCTTGTCCTGATATGGATTATTGGAGTTTTCCCACTTATTTACGGTTACATGTCAACGCCGATAGCCGGACTTTGCTCTCTTCTCTTTTACCTCTGGATCGGCCTTCTTTATACGGAGAGAACAGACCTGGAGAAACTGATCAGTATGAAGGACCTCTACCTCCTGTCAGGCATTACTGTATATTTTACCGGGGTTCTGCACGGCTTTACGGAAAAAGTAAAACATGCTGAAAAGACTTTTAAGTTCATGGGGTTACAGGCTGTACTTATTGCTTTATTCGTGCACACTTTCAAACTCTGGGAGTACAAAGTTGAGATAATAGTCCCTGTAATTTACGCTATTTCAGGAATCCTCCTTCTGGCAGTCCTGCTAGCAAAACCACTCCGTGAAAAGTCCAGAAGCTTTCAGGCAGATGTAAGTATATCGATAATTGCGCTGTTGATGGCAAGTATCACTCTTACGACAATATATGTGCCCGAATCGTATATCTCTGCCCCGGAAAAAGTTTATATGATTATTTTTAACGTGATCTTCCTTGGACTTTTGACTCTGCTCCTTTACGCCGGATACAACATGGAAGATATAGGGATAGTAAGTACTGCAATGTTCTGGTTTATCCTCCTTATTTTTGCAAGATACTTCGACTTCTTCTGGGAACTGCTTCCAAGATCCCTCTTTTTCATGCTTGGAGGGCTTGTCCTGCTTGTCATAAGTATTGTTCTGGAAAGAAAAAGAAGAGAATTAAAAGTCCAGTTTTCCGGAGGGGAACAATGAAATGCAGTTTTTTAAGGTTTAAGGGCTGTAAATTCACAGCCATTTCGGGACCAGGAGGAGTCCGGAAATGAACCAGAAGAAAATCTTTTATCTCACTGTAGTTTTCTGGCTCCTGATTTTTTCAGGCTTTATCCTGTACAAAGAGTATACCCTCAGGACTGGGACCGAAGTATTACTCAAAACCGAACCAGTAGACCCAAGAGACCTTTTCAGGGGAGACTACGTAACCCTTAACTACGAGATAAGTACCCTGAATTTAGGCGAAATTCCGGCAGAAGACCCTTATTTTGAATATAACGACCGCATATATCTGGCCCTTGAAATTGAAAATGGATATGGAGTGCCTAAAAAAATCTACAAAAACCCTCCCGATGATGAGCTTTACATCAAAGGCACGGTAAAAGAACTGATCTACGACTGGGAAGAAGATAAGGAAGGTCTTATAGCTGAAGAGCCCCGCATTAAAGAACTAAGAATTGAGTACGGTATCGAGAGTTATTTCGTTCCCGAGGGCAGGGGAAGAGAGATAGAAAGCCAGCAGTGGACCGGGAGAGAAGGAGTCGATGTAAAGGTTGTTGTTGACAAATTCGGAAATGCCGTAATTAAAAGCTTATTGATTGACGGGAAAGAGGTAGAGATTTAATCCTGGATCAAATCTATTCAAAGCAAGTCTTTGTCTAATGGACATTGAGTCTATGGGCATTTTATCTAATAGACGTTGAAACATGTAATTACTGTGCATAAATTATGGGTACTATGCAGAAATTATGGAGGAATACTGGCCGAAATAAAGAAATTTTCTCCTCCAAAAAACCTTTTTTAATTTACTGGTAGATATCTAACGCCTCCGCCAGCTTGTCTGGCGGCCATGCACAAAACGAAGTAGAAAGAAGAAGTTTGAAAATACACTAAAAACGCACATGATATTCTTCGAATAACATGCCCAAAGAATGAAAGTCCTTTTTCCTTACCTTTTTTGTTTATGTGCTCCATCATTACCTTGGACAGGAAGGTTGTCTTTTCTTTGGTTCTCCGAAACCGTCAAAAAACTAACCAATGAATTGCCATCGAAGGCCCAGATGTGACTTTGATCACGGATGCCAAATTGCCTTTGAGGCAATTCTACTGTCCTTGAAATGATGGAGTAATGTAAATTGGACGGAGAAATAAACAAATCTTGTGGTTTAGACATTCACAAACGTTTTGTTATTGCTACTATCCTTAGTAGGTCAGGTGAAAAACAGCAACAACGCTTTGCCAGAGATGATGATGGGATTTTAAACCTTAAAAACTTGGTAACCTCAGAAAAATGTGATGTTGTTGCATGTGAATCAACAAGTGATTTCTGGGTTCCGATTTATGAGGCATTGATAGATCATTTGCCTGTCATAGTTGGAAATGCTCGAGATATGAAGGCATTTACACA
>DUGS01000080.1:11028-14975 GCA_013331265.1 Methanosarcina sp. | reverse complement strand
CTATATAGGCACTTTTTTGGTGACTACGAATATCGGTTTTGATCATCTAAAAGTAGCACGAAAAGATAAATAAAAGGTACACTGTTAAGTCTTCGGGGATGGCTATAATTACATGTTCGCCTGTAGCCGGAAAATTTCTTATCCCCCAAGACATAACAGTACCAAAAAAGGAAAAGATAAAATGAAACCAACATGTGTTCCTAAAAATCCTTGTTTTTCTTCAGGGCCCTGTGCCAAACATCCGGGGTATTCTGTTGAAGAGCTGAAGGATACACCTTTTGGCCGGTCACACCGGAGCAAACCTGGCAAGGAAAAATTAGCTGAAGCAATTAAAAGAACAAGAGATATGCTTGGACTTCCTGATGATTATCTGGTAGGTATTGTACCGGCTTCCGATACAGGCGCTTTTGAAATGTGCCTGTGGTCTATGCTGGGGTGCCGCGGGGTTGATGTTCTGGTTTGGGAATCTTTCAGTAAAGAATGGGCAACCGACATCATTAAACAGTTAAAATTGAAAGATACCCGGGTTTTTGAGGCAGAATACGGCAAATTACCAGATTTAAAGAAGGTCGATTTCAAGAATGATGTCGTCTTTGTCTGGAATGGGACTACAAGCGGAGTCAGAGTACCCAACGGTGACTGGATTCCTGATGACAGGGAAGGGCTTACGCTTTGCGATGCCACCTCTGCTGTATTTGCTATGGATATACCCTACCACAAATTGGATGTCATTACCTTCTCATGGCAGAAGGTCTTAGGTGGGGAAGGTGGACACGGGATGCTGATTCTATCTCCGCGGGCTGTTCAGCGCTTAGAAAGCTATACTCCTGCCTGGCCATTGCCCAAGATTTTCCGACTGACCAAAGGTGGTAAGCTGAATACGGGGATTTTTGAAGGCTCTACTATTAACACCCCATCCATGCTGGCTAATGAAGATTGGCTGGCAACATTAAAATGGGCAGAGTCTGTCGGAGGGCTTAAAAAACTTATCCAGCGGACAAATGATAATCTGGCGGTCTTTGAGGCCTTTGTTGCTAAAAACGACTGGATCCATTTCTTAGCGGAAACAAAAGAGATAAGGTCCAGCACCAGTGTCTGCTTTAAAGTTGATTTCTCCGACGAAAAGCTTAAAGAACTGATTAAAACGCTTGAGAAAGAAAAAGTTGCTTATGACATCGGTTCTTACCGTGATGCTCCTTCAGGCTTGCGCATCTGGTGCGGTGCTACCGTCGAGAAAGAGGATTTACAATGCCTCTGTGAATGGATCGAATGGGCTTACAATAAGGTTAAATAATAAATAAAATCCTTTTTGTTATCAGCAAAGGAGGATTCGTAAGAGACCGTTAATATCTTTTTTGCTGATAGCAAAAGGATGTTTTATCCCAAAATTTGTCTCACGCGGACAGATTTTTAACATCCCTTCAAAATCCTTTTTTCACACCTGATTTATCAGAGAAATTTTCAATTCTATTACTTTTTCATCACACCTTAACTCCAAAGGCTTTTTCATTTTATTCGGGTCTCCCTATAAGGATACAATTCTCTCAAAATAATATTGAAAATAAGGGTCTGTTAACTTCTGAAAATAGAGCAAAATAATCGCCACTTTGGAAAGGAAATCAATAATTATCCATAGGATTTTTTCAGGATATTTCTTGCAGCCCTGATGGAAAACTGATTACACACAAGCTCCTTTCCGAAGACCCGGCTCATTACGAAGACGCAGCCATGCACGGTATCCGCCAGATCCTGGGGCTTTCTGAAAACGCCCCTTTTCCTTCGGAAGAAGTGGAAGCCATAAAAATGGGCACAACCGTGGGCACGAATGCTCTTCTTGAAAGGAAAGGAGAGCGCACTGTTCTTGTTATAACAAGGGGCTTTGGAGATGCTCTCAGGATAGGGTATCAGAACCGCCCGGACATTTTCGCACAGAAAATAGAACTTCCTGACCAGCTTTATGAAAGGGTTATTGAAGTTTCCGGCAGGTATGGAGTAGACGGGGAAGAGCTTGTGCCCCTGGACCTCAAAAGCGCTAAAAAAGAACTTGAAGAAGCTTTCAAGCAATTTCAATGCCCCTTCTTCTGTCTGCCTGGCTGCTGTTCTTTATGCTTTCAGGACACTTGTGAAAAGTGACATCCCGCTGAACGCAGGCTGTTTAAGGCCGCTTGAAATCATAATTCCGGAAGGTTCCATGCTGAGACCTGAGCCCCCTGCAGCCGTTGTTGCCGGAAATGTTGAGACCTCTCAGTACATTGTTGATGCACTTTTCGGAGCTTTTGGAAGCCTTGCAGCTTCCCAGGGTACAATGAATAATTTTACCTTTGGAAATGCTGATTTCCAGTACTATGAAACAATATGCGGAGGAGCAGGTGCAGGTCCGGGCTTTTCAGGCACCGATGCCGTCCATACTCACATGACCAACTCAAGGATCACAGATCCCGAGGTTCTTGAAGCAAGGTTTCCAGTTTTGCTTGAGGAATTTTCTATCCGGCAGGGAAGCAGAGGAAAAGGCGAATTCAGGGGTGGAAATGGGGCTGTCCGGAAATTCAGGTTCCTTAAAGATATGGATGCTGCTATCCTTTCAAGCCACAGGAAATTCCCGCCTTTCGGCCTCAAAGGAGGCATGTCAGGGAAGTGCGGAAAGAATGTGCTTGTCCGCAGGGACGGCAGGGTTATCAAAGTTGGAGGAAAAGCCGAATTAAAGTTGAAAAGCGGGGATGTACTTGTGATAGAAACGCCTGGAGGGGGAGGATATGGCAGACCTGAAACTCGCAGGTATTGAATAAAATGAAAATAAAATAAGAAATCTGTAGCGAAATTTTTTGTTTTTAGGTGGTTGCGTTTCCAGCTGGAAATTATTTCTAACCCCTAAAAACAAATTCATAGAAGCTTTGAAAAGCTTCAGCTCTGAGCAGCTTTAACCCTTTTTATGATAATATTTTATCCAGCTGGTTTGTACTGGCTGCTTCTTTGATTTCCAGGGCTATCCGTCGTCCGGTTGAGAGACCATTCTGCATCAGGTCCGAATAAGGAGAGCCTGAAATGTAAAGGTTTGTCCCTGCTACAATCCTGGTTGAAAGCTCAAAGACCTTGATTTCAAGTGTGTCCATGACGACCGCTTCAATGCAGAAAGCCCCTGTAACCCCTCCAAAAAGGGCCAGGGACTCTTCAACTACTTTTTCTCCCAGAGAAAATATGCGGGGCAGAAGCGACTCTCTTGCTACGAGGGGCATGTTTCCTGTAATTACATATGTCGGGCAGATGCCTGCTTCTATGAGTTCCCTCGGGGAGCCGAGCCTGAAGATCTCATCTGCATTTGATTCTACCCTGCGGTCCATGCTCAGGAGTTCAAGGCTGCCCTTGCTCAGGGTGTATCCTTCGTTTCGGATTGGGGAGTAGAAGTAGTGAAGATAGTAGCGTGTGCCGGTGATATATTCCTGGACTGTGAACTTCCGGGTGCGGTCTACGAGCTCGTTGAACTCATCGTAACTCTTTGCAACGAAAAAACCTTTTCCTCCTTTTGCGCCTTCATACTCAACCATTACAGGTCCTTTGATGTCATGAGGTTTATCAATTTTTCCGGGCATGTGGATGCCTGCTCCAAGAAGCCATTCTCGCTCTTTATCCCAGTCCGATTCCCATTCGATTGCAGCCCGGTTCCCAAAAGCTGGTATTGCCATCTCTGTGAAATTCTCCTTGCCCAGGTAAGCAATAAATGAACTGTGAGGGATTATGATAGTGTTTTTCTTTCTGAGTTCATCAGCTTTTTTCATCAGGTCTTCATAACTCTCTAGAACAAGATATTCATCAGGTTTTGCTCTGGGGAATGCATCATAGAATTTTGGGGGTTTGCCAGCGCAGATACCCAGAGTCTTAAAGCCTTCTTTTCTCGCTCCGTCAAATATCTGGAGGCTTGAGTGAGAACAGACTGTTGCAATAGTAATGTT
>DUGS01000080.1:0-10860 GCA_013331265.1 Methanosarcina sp. | reverse complement strand
ACAGACTGTTGCAATAGTAATGTTTTCGGGATCGTAATCTTTCAGAAATTCCAGGATCTGCTGTTTTGTTATCATAATCGCTCCGGCTGAGAATTTAGATTTGAATACGTGTTTAATTGGGATTTGTGCCCTGTGTATAATTAATAATGCATCTACTAATAATGCATATACTAATAATGCATCTACTAATAATGCATCTGTGTTAGATCAATAAAAAGGTTCTCTATAGGGGTATGATGAAAAAAATAGATCAAAATAAGGATAAAAGAGTAAATGAAGAAAAAATTGAATAAAAAAACAGTCGAGAAGATTGTACGTTTTTCAGAACGCGGAGATGATTTAACTGGTGCTCTGTCTCACCTTCTATTTTTATCTCACAATCCTGTAAGTATATACAAAGTCTCCTCCGGCTTTTCCGTCGTTATCGCCATCCAGAGCAATTCCCCTTTCATCGATTATGACTCCGGACCCGGTTTCGCTTCCAAGTAAGGTAATTGTTATTTCAGCTCCTGACTCATCCATAGGATAATCGCCATATGGGCGGAACATCATTATTCTTGATCCAGAATCCAGCAATCCTTCAACAGGTTCTTCTGATGCGGAACTTTTGATAATTACGGTCTCTTTCGTGATGCTTGCACTATTCATGGGCATATCGAATTCGATCCAGATCGGGGAATCATGCTTGAAAGCAAATGTCTGCCTGTCAGGATAAATTGACTTTATCTTTGGAGGAACCTGCCCCTGTTTGAATTGAAACGGCAGTTTGAAAGCCTCTGGAAGGGACCTGTTACACATATACTTTTTAACGGTATATACAATTGCAGCCCCTGCAACCGCCCCAAGCAGAAATTTGCTCCAGCCATTCATTTTATGCAATATAGTTCCCCTCCATTCTTCTCATTGGACTTTTATTTTATATCCACACTTTTTAGCAGAGTATTTTTTAAGAGCGTAAATAGCTGTAACTCCAACAATCACACCAATCATTACTTTACTAATTTTCATAGTTGTACATCCCCCACCTTTTTCTTTTAATTTTACTTCTTCCATTTCTATTTTTGGTATTGCTTCTTTTTCAGATTTTTCTGACTTGAGTTTCTCAAGCAGATATGCTCCAAGAACCAATTTTCCATATTTATTTATTAGTCCTCTACTCTTTCGAGATTTTCCTGGCTTAATTTTCTTCATGATATATGCGCTAAGCAATAGCTCACCGCATCTTTTTGTGTTAACTAATCTTGCACCCCCTTGATTTATTTCCCTACCGGAAAGCCCCTTATTTTAATATCTTCCGGATAGGAGATGAATTGAGTTTAACACTCCTTGTATTTATCCTATATCGCACCTTATATATAACGCCAACTGTACACAATATTAATATTTTTATTCATTTTATGAATATATATTAATTCATTTTTCCCAAAAGTTCTATGGGAAAAATTAAGGATAAACAGAAAAACTAAAAATTGAACTAAATAAAGGAACTAAAAGAGAATTTTGTAGGAAAAGAAAAAAATTTAAGAGATTTTTCATATCAAGTTTCGTTACTTCATAATGCTGAACTTGTATTCGAAATCTCCTCCGGCTTTACCATCCTTGTCTCCGTCAAGAGGGACACCTTTTGTGTCCGTAATAGCTCCTGACCCGGTATCGGTTCCTATCAAAGTAATCGAAATTTTGGCTCTGCCGTTTTCTGCAGGATATTTTCCATAAGGCCGGAACATCAGAATCCTACCACCTGCATCAAGAAAACCATCCAGAGGCTCATCAAATACTGAACTTTTAACTATGACCGTATCTTTTGTGACAGTAGAACTGTCTATAGGCGCATCGAATTCGACCCAGATAGGGGATTTCATGTTGTGGGAAAAAGTTTGGTGATCCGGATAAACTGCCCTCACTGTAGCGGGAGCCGGGCCGCGTCTAAATACCCTCCTGGGAATGGATTTAAGTCTTTTGTGCATTTGCTGTTCCTGAATATATTTATCATAAGCATACTTCAGCGTAACTCCTGCAACCAAGCCTCCTGTGATCCCAGCGGCTGTCCCAGCGACTGCCCCCATTAACAGGCCACCAAGTATATGCTTTTTTGTCAGTTTTATACCCCCTTTATTTATTTAACAAATAGCTTTTTTCTTTCAGCTATGTACCCCTGTTTATATTATCTCCCTCATATATAATAATCACCAAATAAATAATTTAAATAAACTAGCTGCCTTTTTTGACCGTTATAAATAACAAAAAAGATAGAGAAATGGCCTGAAAGTACACAAATTAAAAAGAAGATACCGGGTTAAAAAGATTACCGGCTAATTATCTGATCTTACTCTTTTCCAAAGTTCTTTTTTGCAATAACCTTCCACCCCTTGAAGTCTTTTCCCTCAAATTTTTCTGCAATGGCTTTAAGGAAAGAAGGTATATCCAGGTGCTGGGGGCATTTTTCAACACACTGCCCACACTGCACGCACTGCGAAGCATAACCCGGAACGTCCCCTCTTATTATCCCTCCGGGTTTTGCCGCATACATGAGTTTTGCTTCTTTTTCATTTCCCGAAAGGTAGAAGTTATCATAGATCTCAAAACAGCCCGGAATCTCGACTCCTGAAGGGCAGGGCATACAATACCTGCAGCCTGTACATCCCGTTTTCATAAGCTCCCTGTACTTTTGCTCTGCTTTCTTTACTATCTTCAGTTCAGCTTCAGTCAGGGAATCCGGGTAAGCTTCATTTGCTATTTTCAGGTTTTCTTCGATATGAGACTCTTCATTCATGCCTGAGAGCACAACCGTAACCTCCGGGTGGTCCCATATCCAGCGAAACGCCCATTCGGCTGGAGTGCGTTTTACACAGGCTTCGTCCCAGATCTCCTGGACTGCAGGCGGAATAGGGTGTGTCAGCTTCCCTCCGCGCAGGGGTTCCATTATTATTACGCCCAGCCCCTTTGAAGCGGCATATTCAAGTCCTTCTGTTCCTGCCTGGTTCTTTTCGTCCAGAAAATTATACTGGATCTGGCAGAAAGCCCAGGGGTAAGAGTCCACAATGCGCTTAAAATCATCACCCGATCCGTGGAAAGAAAAGCCAGCGTTGACAATACGTCCATCAGCTTTTGCCTGGTCAAGAAAACTAAGGACATCAAACTTTTCCATTTTATCCCATAATGCCTTCACAAGCCCGTGCACAAGATAATAATCTATATGGTCTGTTTTGAGCCTTTCAAGCTGGGCATTAAGGATCCTGTCCATATCTTCTCTGCTTTTCACGGTCCAGGAAGGCAGTTTTGTTGCGAGCTTGACCTTTTCGCGGTATCCTCCAGCAAGAGTTCTCCCAACAAAAGGCTCGCTTTCTCCCATGTGGTAAGGCCATGCTGTGTCTATGTAGTTTACCCCGTGATCGATTGCATAGTGCACCTGCTGTCTGGCTCTTTCTTCATCTATTTTTCCTTCTTTGAGAGGAAGGCGCATACATCCGAATCCGAGTATTGAAAGTTCGTCTCCATTCCCTGGCATTTTTCTGTACAGCATTTCCAGCACCTTACCGTTTTAAATCGCTTCCCTGCTATTAAGTTTTTCTACTTTTTAAATGGATTTAAATTTTAACCTTTATTATTATTATTATTATTATGATACATTATCAAAAGGCTGTATAATTGAGTAAAATTCCGTTGTAAAACAATTGGTTATAGTGGAGAAAAGGTCTTTGTGGGGAAATAGGGCACCTGGTTCTTGGGATTGAGTTTAGGTGGATATGAGTTTGGGATATATTGAGAAAAAGAGTTGTCTCAGATGCCCTATCCCCTATATTACTTAGTCTTCCATCACATATAAAAATATTGAAATTATTATTTTTCACGTTTTTTATAAAAATTATAGATAAAAAAGTGAATCGCAGGTAAAATTTGACAATAAAAGTTAATGGTAAAGTCTGTCAATAACGCCTGATTTATTGATCAAACGAAACAAGCTGATAATTAAGTCAAATAATCAAATTAATTGAAAGGATAAGTTCAGGCAGTACCCCTGCCTGAGACATACCTGAAAACTGGGCATTATAAGATGTCATTCAGGGCTCTTGCAGCCGTGTAAACGCTTCCAACCCCAAAAATATACTGGGTTATTCTTATTGCTTCCAGAACTTCCTCTTTTGTGGCCCCTGCCTGCATTGCCTGGGTTGCAAGGACTTTCACACCGTCCACTGCACCGTTAGCTGCATCAAGTGCCATTGCAATAAGGAGCTTATATTTCATGGGCATTCCACCTTCTGAAAATGCAAGTCCGCGCGTGCTTTCTAGAAGTTTGAAGAATTCAGGGTCTTTATCCATTATAACCTGCAACGGGTTTTCTGGCAATTTATCGTCTCCTCATAGATTCTTTCTCAAAATCCCGATAACCTGTTAGATGTGTTTTTTTCGTTTCTATATTATTATTCTATTTACTTATCATCCTGTTTACTTATTGCTCTATTTACTTTTATTACATTTTCTAGCAGCATTCTCCAGTGTCGAATCAGCAGTAAAATGTAGCATATAATCGACTATATAACCGACTGCACCGATTCATGGTAGTATAAAAAAGTACTGCAAATAGATAGATGGTAAAGCTAATGTGAAATTCAGCTTTGAGTGGAGTAGG
Source organism: Methanosarcina sp. (assembly GCA_013331265.1). Classification (GTDB taxonomy): domain Archaea; phylum Halobacteriota; class Methanosarcinia; order Methanosarcinales; family Methanosarcinaceae; genus Methanosarcina; species Methanosarcina sp10923u. The sequence continues at coordinate 6,230 of DUGS01000080.1, read as the reverse complement.
GGCATCTGTTTTTTGATGAGGTGGGGATTGGGGGGATAGAAGATTGGTGTGTTTTAAAAGAGTTTTTCAGATGCCCAATATATATAATAAATACAAATATATAAAATTAAGTTTATGCTGCAGTTTTTCAGGCATTTCTGGAAGTACTATAATTATTTCAATAACTTAGAAGTGCCCTGCTATAACTTACCTCTGATTTTAATGCGTCAAGCAGAATAAAGTGATGTTAAAACGAAGTCATAAAACGATCTAGAACCCAGGTCAGAAAATAGGATTTTCTCGTTGAAGTTGATAGGTTATTGTTCCTTCTTCAGACCCCTTTCCTTTAAAAACAAAACCATTCTTTTCCAGTACACGTATCGAAGACTTCAGATTTGGATATGTATTGGCTATAATGCAGTCTTTTTTAAGGCTAGAAAAAGCCCATTGCAGCATTGACCGAACGGCTTCTGTTGCATACCCTTTGTTCTGGTAATCAGAAAGGATGGAATACCCTATCTCAAGGGTTCCTTTTTCATGAACGAGAAATCCTCCACTTCCTATCAGGACAGGCAATTCTGTAGCCTTCTGGCACAGAAGCCAGTAGAAACTCCATACTTTCCGGTCTTTTGCCTGCATCCGTCCTATGAACTCTTCAATTACTTCAGGGGTTATCTGGTCAGGTGGCCATTCTTGAGGAACATGAGCATTGAGGGTTGAAGCAAAAGCAGGGCGGTCATGAAGCTCCAGAAGATAGAGTTTCACAGTTGCAGGAACTAGAGACATTCTTTCGGTGTTGATAGGGGAAAAAATAAGAGGCATGTAACAGTTAGATGTATTTTTAGGAGATAACTTTTTTGGTAAGTTGCCTATCAAGTATAAAAATGCGAAAAATATAGTGGGAATGGGCATCTGAGTATTTGGAGCGGTTTTGGGGGGGGTGGGGGGTATAAAAGCTGTTGGGTGTATGAAAAGAGGTTTTCAGATGCCCTAATATATAATAATAGCATATATTATATAAATTTATGGTTATAAAGTTTTTTCCAGTTAATTGTTATTGATATATTAAATAAGGCAAACCCATAGAATCAACAATTTTCCACAAAAAGGGAGGTCGAATTCGGAATTATAGAAGAACTTACTCCCAGCCGGAAGATCTCGTAGTTATCAAATACAAATACCACGGACGCCTTTCATGATACTGACCTGGATCGAATCCTGAAAGGTTTAAAGTGCGAACCCTGCGTTTAACAGGAGTTACAAATACGTGGTATTAAGCGACTTTACTGCTGCGATGAATGAGGAGTTTCAAAAATTTCCTATAGAAGTAATCTTCCCGATGTTCGGGGGAAGTCTGTACAGTCGATGAACTGGAAATTGTTTCCTGAGACTCCCAGTTTTTAAAACAAATTTGGAACAGATTTTTGTTGAAAGTAATTTTAACAGATCAAAAAAGAGATTAAAAAGAAAAAAGGATGAATTTATATAGAGTTACTTTTTAGGAAGAGTTACTCTTTAGGCTATCACTCCCTGAAGTTTATATATTCTATCCTCACCCTTAATTTGCCTCTATCTGATCGAATCATCTTCATTTACTCTTCTTCACTTGCTTCTTTATCTTCAGGGCTTTTTTCTGGAGCTTCTTCAGCTTCAGAACTTTCTTCTGATGCCTTTACTTCTTCAGGGCTTTTTTCAGAATTTTCTTCGACTTCAAAACTTGATTCTGGTTCCTTTACTTCTTCAGATCTTTTTTCTGGAGTTTCTCCAACTTCACAACTTTCTTCTTGTTCTTTTACTTCTTCAGGGTTTTTTTCTGGAGCCTCTTCAACTTCACAACTCGTTTCTACCTCTAATGCTTCTTTAGTTTCCTCACAGACTGGTTTAGTCTCTTCACAGATTGGTTTAGTAACTAATTTAGTTTTTTCACAGACTGGCTTAGTAACTGATTTAGTTTCTTCGCAAACTGGTTCACAGACTGTTTTAGTCACTTTACAGATGGATTTAGTTTCTTCACAGGCTGGTTTAGCTTCTTCGAAAACTGATTTATTTTCGTCACAGACTTCGTCAGTTACATTGCCTGCTCCATTATCGGAGTCATTGTCTGAAACCTCAGAGCCATCGTCTGTTCCATCCTCAGAGCTATCGTCTGTTCCATCTCTTTCATCCATCTGGTCGATAATTTTCTGTGCGTCACTTACCATGTAAGCTGCTTCATCAGCCGAGATCTGCTTGCATTCCTTCATTTTTTCAACAAGATGAATGAATGATTTCAGCGTGGAAATGGCTTTTTCATCCTCGCCCTTTTCATAATAACACATTGAGGTATCAAGGAGAGAAGCAAACCCTGTCCTGGTCTTCTCATGGCATTCATATTTACATTCTACATATTCCTTGAGAGCTTGTATACTATCAAGAGGTGTTAATTCAGAACAATTGTCCGGAAACTCAGTTTCATTGTCTGTTCCATCGCCATCGTCCGTCTCATTGTCGTCAAGAGGGGGTACCTCAGCCGAAGCAAGGGTAAACATAAAGATATCTCTGTTTCCATTACGCACATCTTCCCATACTATTCTGTTTCCATAGATACCGGGGTTACAAAATGATACTGATTCATTTGCGGTAATCTTAGATTCTGTAGAAGTGGAGATATTGTACATGTAGATATCAGAACTTCCACTGAACTTTTGATTGTCCTCCCATACTATCCTGTCCTCATAAATAGCCGGATCAAGTGCTGATTCACTGACGGCTACCCGAGTTTCAGTGCCGGTAGAAAGGTTGTATATGTAGATATTCTTCCATTCACTGTGGCGTGTATCTGTCCAGACTATCCTGTCTCCGTAGATAGCAACAGGTGAGTATGCTGATCCACCGGTGGTAATCTGCATTTCCTTTGAAGTGGAAAGATCGTACATGTAAATATCCCAGTTTGAATTATAGTTGTCTCCTTTCCTCGAATCACACCATACTATCCTGTCACCATAGATTGCAGGGGTCTGCTGTGCTGATCCATTGGTAGTGATCTGAGTTTCTTTGTGGGTTGAGAGGTCATACATGTAAATATCGGAATTCACGTAACTACCATTGTCATTGCGCCAATCCATCCACACTATCCTATCTCCATAAATAGCAGGCGAGTTTGCTGATCCACTGGTGGTAATCGGAGTTTCTTTGTGAGTCGAGAGGTCATACATGTAAATATCGGAATTCGTGTAACTACCATTGTCATTGCGGTAATCAACCCACACTATCCTGTCTCCGTAGATAGCAGGGAGGGACTGAGATGATTCGTTGGTAGTAATCCGGGTTTCTGTAGAAGTAGAGATATCATACATGTAGATATCCCCATTTAGATAGTCATGCTGGTTACCATTGCGCCAATCGGTCCAGACTATCCTGTTCCCATAAATAGCAGGATGTTCCTGCTCTTTTTCATTGGTGGTAATCCGTGTTTCCTTACCCTGTGCTAGCTGTTCTTCCTTAGCTGTAGTAATCCGGGTTTCTGTGGAAGTAGAGAGGTCATACATATAGATGTCCGACAGGTCATCATCACTCACTGTGTTCCTCTCATCTATCCAGACTATCCTGTCTCCGTAAATTGCAGGATCTCCCTGACGCGAGTTATTAGTGGTAATCCGTGTTTCCGTGGACGTAGAAAGATCATACATGTAAATATCGTGGTTTTCTTCGCCAGAGAAAGGAGTGCCACCAGGAATGTTCTCCCATACTATCTTATCACCATAAATTGCAGGAAGATATGCTTCATCTATCAAACCGATGGATTGTGAGGTGGAATTATAGAGGTCGTACACATGGACATAGTAGTTTCCCGTAGCGGATTCAGCCTCACACACTATCCGGTCTCCGTAGATGAAAGGAGCCCAATTCATATCACCGTCCTCATATCCCCCTTCCCAGCCCCACCCGTGTGGTGTAACCTGGGTTTCCGTGGAAGTAGAGATATTGTACAGGTAAATGGCTCCTTCTTCAGTCCATACTATCCTGTCTTCGTAGATATCAGGTGACGACTGATATGATGCATTGTTTGTGATCCGGGTTTCCGTGGAAGTAGAGATATCGTACATATAGATATCCCGGTTTCCATTACGGTCGTCTTCCCACACGATCTTATCACCATAGATAGCAGGCTTACCCTGATATGATTCACTGGTTGTGATCTGGACTTCTCTGGAAGTAGAGATATCATACATGTAGATATCCTGGTTCCCATTGCGGGAATCCTGCCACACTATCCGGTTTCCATAGATGTCAGGTATCTGCTGATCTGCTTCGTTGTTAGTAATCTGGATTTTAGTGGAAGTGGAAATATTGTACATTTGAATATCCCAGTTTCCGTTGCTGTCATCCTGCCACACTATTCTATCTTCATAGATAGCAGAGTTCTGTTCCGAACCTGCAGCTGCGTTCCCTACAGTCGTCAGAAATAAAACAAAAAATATCCCAAGACGAATCGCCGTTCTTTTGTTTATTTTCATTTGATTTTACCCCTAATTAAAATAGATTTCTTAACCCTTATTGGAATTTGTTCCAAACCCGGTTATCACTGCATTCGCAAGTCAAAATAAAATTGCAGAAAAAATTCTTCCACAGTTATCCAGTACGTAAAAATATATGTTCCGATTTAAAATCAAATAGAAGAGTTTATTATTTAGTATATCTAGAATTGTAGGATATATTGATTTTATTCTATTTTTTGTCTCAATTATGGTCCTAATTGACATCTAATTGGATCACTTGAAAATCATTTCAAAAATTTAATTTATAATTATATCAGGGAAAAAACAGGGGATATTACCGATTTTTCACTCTAAAGAAGGTCAAGAGGATTCTTTTTTATTTTGTTTTTCGAATCCGGTTTTACTTTTAAATTCTGTTTTTAAACACTTTTTCTAATTCATCCGGTCCTTTCTTTTATAACTCTGCCGGAATATCTTCTGTAAACCCATTCGGCAGCAAAGCAGCAAAAAACTGTAAATCCAAGGAGTCCGAGCATTATCTTTGACTGCATGAATTCATAATACACAAGCACACCAAAGAAAATCAGGCTGCTTAAAAGTGAAGCCCATATCAGGCAGGATTTTGCTCCAGTTTCATTTAACAGGCGGAGGTGGGAAACGTTGACTGCCACATAAATCATGAGATTGGAAGCACTGGCAAGCATGCCGATTCCTTCAAGCTGGAGAAAGTTTGCGCAGAGGATAACCAGACCTGAGGTGATAAAGAGCCCTTTAGTACTTCGGTGCCAGACTTTCCTCTCAAAAATTTCGGGCAATTCTCCGTCTTTTGCCAGAAGGTAGCTTACATTTGCACCTCCATAAAGGGAGGCATTGATTGCGGAAGATGTCGAAAAAAGTGCTGCTATAGCTATTATTTTAAAACCGAGATCTCCAAGGAAAGGCTTTGCAGCAGCCGCGAGGGCATAGTCCTTTGCATTCTCGATCTCAGGGATAGAAAGGTTTCCTATCACAGCAAGGCTGACGGATACATAGATAATAATGACAAGCACAACACTTAGATAAAGGGCTCTCGGGAGGTTTTTTTCCAGGTCATTCATATCTTCTGCAGCGTTGGTTATCAACCCGAAGCCCTGGTATGCAAGAAAAACAATTCCAGCACCGAAAAAGAGATTTTGGGGAGCCGGCCATTCTGAAACCGAAAGGTTTCCGGGAGTAATATATAAAATACCGGCAGCTGCAAAAAGCAGGAGAATCCCAACTTTAATAGATACAATAAAAAGCTCAGATTTCCCCACGGTTTTTGCCCCTATAAAATTGATAGCCGTAAAAAAAAGGATAATAGCCGTGGCAAAAAAACCGGCCCATACAGGAGCCGAGCCTGCCGGCAGGAATGTTACAGCATAGTACGAAAAACCTTTTGCATAGAGGGCAAGCCCGAAAACATACCCCACCCAGAGCAGGAGGTTCAGTCCTCCGCTTAAAATCCCGTCTCCAAGCCCTTTAAGTATGAACTCTACAGGTCCGCCTGCTGAAGGGTACCTGACTCCCATCTTTGCGTAGGAATAGGTGTTTAAAAGTGCAATCAGCCCTGCAATAATAAAAGAAACGTAGACTGCGTTTCCGGAAATCTGGGCGGCTGTCCCGAAAATCGAAAAAATGCCTGCTCCCACCATCGCCCCGACTCCTATAGAAGCCGCTGCCCAGAGCCCCATTGATTTCGTCCCTGCCATTTGAAAACTCCTATTTTCATTTTATACGAAGAAGCGTAAAACC
>DUGS01000099.1:34558-34775 GCA_013331265.1 Methanosarcina sp. | reverse complement strand
GCTGCCAAGCTCACCTTATAATACTTTCAAATATATTCTGAATATTGTTTTTTGAATTGTTTTCTAATGCTTATTTATTATATTATTCATCCATGATTTATTGCATATTCAATTTATAGGTAAAATTTATCTTATAGGTAGAATTTGGCGGCCATAGCGGTAGGGTAACTCCTGTACCCATCCCGAACACAGCAGATAAGCCTGCCCGCGTTCCTTA
>DUGS01000099.1:33747-34372 GCA_013331265.1 Methanosarcina sp. | reverse complement strand
CGCTGCCAAGCTCACCTTATAATAATCTTATTCTAAATTTGGTTTTTGAATTGTTTTTACTTGATTTTGATTTTGTTTTAGTCTTGAACATAACATTTACACTTCAATACCCATAATTTTCTATCTTAGTCTTCTTGAGCGTAGCGAAATTTCTCATAAAAAATTAAATTCCAAATTATAAAAATCACCTAAAATTATTAAATATCATGAAGCCTCTTATTATTTGTGGAGGATATGTATGAGTGATGCTGGCAGTGGAGATATATTTGACTTTAAGCTTGAAAAGTGGGTTTTAAGTGCAGATGAGTGTGCTTTTAAAAGTCTGAGCGCTATAGGAAAGAATAAACCTTTACGTCAATACCTCATCGAGTCGGTTGACAATTGGGTAAACAAAGATGAAGTTTTTTTAACAGACAAATTCATTTTAGAGATGTGCGACTTTATTAAACGCGAAAATGAAGACCTTTACGATCGTTTAATGAAGAAATGTGCCCTAAAAGGAATAAGTGTAGGTGAAGGCCTATTTGAAGCACTGAATTTATTGACCTGCGAAATTTTAAGTGAGCAGCAGTACAGAAAGGATAGCGATGATGTCTGAGATGTGACATTTTAGTCTGTAGTGACA
>DUGS01000099.1:30315-33554 GCA_013331265.1 Methanosarcina sp. | reverse complement strand
TTAGTCTGTAGTGACATTTTAGTCGGTATTTATATTTTTTAGGTTTAGCCCCAATAAATTTCAACATTTCTATTTTTCTGTAATTTCGAATTACAATGTAAATCCTGAAAACAGAACTTTTTTGATGAATTTCTTTAAATAAAAATCATGCATATTTTTTATTAGGGGAGCTTAATGGATTACATCAATACATGGAAAGAGGTTATTCTAAGACCGTCTGAGTTTTACAGGAGTATGCCAAAGACCGGAGGATATGCTGATCCTATCATCTTTGCAGCAATCAGCTTCATCCTATACGGGCTTTTAACTGTGCTTTTAACTGCGCTTTTAACCAGCCTTTTTGGCAGTGGAATGTATACGGGTGGTATGTATGGGGGAATGTATGATGGAATGTATAGGGGGATATACGGTGGTGTTAGAGAATTCGGTTTTTTAGCTATTCTCATGACCGTGATTATAACGCCTATTGGAGGTATTATCTCTCTTTTTATTGAAGCTGCAATACTCTATCTCATTTATAAAGTCCTTGGGGGAAAAGGAAGTTATGAAGGTACGGTGAGGTTCATATCATATGCCACTGCCGTGCTACTGCTTTCCTGGATTCCTTTTCTCGGCTGGGTCTTCGGCATTTACGGAATATATCTCTATATTCTGGGTGGCATGAATGTACATGATGTAAGTATGGTAAAATCGACAATCGCTGTACTCCTGCCTACTTTCCTGGCCATCTTACTTGGCATAATTATTGCAATTCTGGCAGGATCATACATATTTTCTATGATTTTTCCCTCCTAATTTGATTATTTCCTTCCTTGAGATTTCCTTCCTTGAGATTATTTATTATTTTCTAATGTGTCTATCAAATTCTTCAGATTTATTGATTCAAGCTAAATATTTATATATAAGAAATTACTTTAATTGCATCTACACGACCAAGGCGTGATCAAAAGTGCCAGCGTGATCAAAAGTGCCAAGATGGCGGAGCGGCTACGCAATCGCCTGCAGAGCGATACCATTCCGGTTCGAATCCGGATCTTGGCTTTTCTCTTTTAATAACTAATTCAACAAAAACTATATATTCAATAAAGTGCTTTAAGCAAATCCACTTTGTGCCAAGGTGGCGGAGCGGCTACGCAATCGCCTGCAGAGCGATACCATTCCGGTTCGAATCCGGACCTTGGCTTTTTAAACACTTTCTGTTTCTCTTTTAAAAATTTGTTTCTTTTTGCCTTTTCTCAAATCTTTTCAAATTTATTTTGTCTTTAATTCAGGCTTCTCCAGAGGGTCTGCTTTGTTTTTTCAGTCGAATCAGTTATGCTCTAATCTGGTATTTTTATATCAAGAGGATACTAATTCTGGGCATGGATATTGATGAACTCATGCAGAGGCTTTTCGAACTTTATCCTGATGGATGCACTGTAGACGTACGGGAACCCTTTTTCGCATTAATCTCCACTGTCATGTCGCACAGGACCCGGGATGATGTGACCTATCCTGCAGCAGAGAAGCTTTTTGAAAGGTTTTCAACCCCTGAGGAAATGGTCGAAGCTGATGTTGAGGAGATTGAAGCGCTTATTAGAGATGTTGGTTTTTATAGAGTTAAGGCCGGAAGGATAAAGGAAATCTCCAGAATTTTACTGGAGGAATACAACGGCAGGGTCCCGGACGAGATGGAGACTCTTTTGAAACTTCCCGGAGTTGGCAGGAAAACAGCTAACTGCGTGCTTGCTCACGCATTCCTTAAAGAAGATGCCCTTGCTGTCGATACACATGTCCACAGGATTTCCAACAGGCTTGGGCTGGTAGCGACAAAGAATCCTGAAGAGACAGAAATAGAATTAAAAAAAGTCCTGCCGCAAAAGTACTGGAGGCACGTAAATATTTTGCTTGTAAAATTCGGGCAAAATGTCTGCCGGCCTGTATCTCCCAGGTGCGGAATTTGCGTCCTGAATGATATCTGCCCTAAAATTCTCCTTTAATCAGGAGTTTCCTAAACTATTTAACTATATAATCAAATTCGTAAGACGTTGTACAGGGGTGGAAAATTCTTATTGGGGATACGAGATTATTTATATAAAGCTGGCATTAAGCAGGCAAAAGGGTTATGCTTATCCCTGAATTCGATGACAGATTCATTTCAGGTGCACAGCTATCATACTTTACACGTATATTATCAATACTCTGCACAACATATGTTATCAGTAATCTGCATCTCACATTTACCAATTCGCGAGGTTAAACATGTTTCAGATAGGAGAAGCATTAATGGGGCAGGGCTCAGAACTTGCCCATGTTGATTTGATGATAGGAGACAAGGGAGGTCCTGTAGGACAGGCTTTCGCAAATGGCCTTACGCAACTCTCAGCCGGGCACACCCCTCTCCTTTCAGTTATCAGGCCAAACCTGCCTCCCAAGCCTTCGACCCTTATTATCCCGAAGGTTACAGTAAAGAATATGGATCAGGCAGCAAGGATTTTCGGGCCTGCCCAGTCAGCTGTTGCAAAAGCAGTAGCAGACTCTGTAGAAGAAGGCGTGATTCCGAAGGACCAGGTTGAAGACATTGTTATCGTAGCAAGCGTCTTTATCCATCCTGAAGCTCAGGACTATAATAAAATCTACAGGTACAACTACGGAGCCACAAAGCTCGCAATCAAGAGAGCACTTAAAGGCTTCCCGGACATCGACACCGTGCTTGAGGAAAGCAACAAGTCCACACACGCTATCATGGGCTTTAAGGTCACAAGGCTCTGGGACCCACCATACCTGCAGATTGCCTTTGACAACCCGAACCTCGAGTTTGTCCTTTCGGCTATCTCCCAGATCCCGAACAGCGACCACGTCATTATCGAAGCAGGCACGCCCCTTATCAAGCGCTACGGCATGGACGTGATTTCGAAGATCAGAGGGGTCAGGCCTGACGCCTTCATTGTTGCTGACTTAAAGACTCTGGACACTGGGAACCTTGAAGCCAGAATGGTTGCAGATGCCGCAGGTGATGCTATCGTAGTATCAGCCCTTGCACCTATCAGCACCATTGACAAGCTCATTGAGGAAGCCCACAAGACAGGCATCTACGCGGTTATGGACACTCTTAACCAGCCCGACCCGATTTCTGTCTTAAAGCAGCTCAAAGCTATGCCCGATGTAATTGAGCTCCACCGCGGAATCGACATTGAAAACACAGAACACGCCTGGGGCAATATCGCTGAAATCAAGAAGATCGCTCCAAAGACTCTTGT
>DUGS01000099.1:25751-30083 GCA_013331265.1 Methanosarcina sp. | reverse complement strand
GCTGATATCCTTGTGGTCGGAAGAGCCATTGCAGGAGCAAAGGACATCCGGGAAGCAGCCGAACAGTTTATTAACAGTTTAAACAAGCCTGAAATTGACCAGTTCAGGGTCATGACCGACTTCTGAGCAGGCTTTGAAAACTTCCAGAAAAAAGAGTTGCCGGAAAACTGCTAATACAGCTATTATGGAAACTGTTAAAATCAGTTAATAAACCGTTAATAGCAAAGTTACGGCAAAACCTCCGGCAGAGACCATCGGAGAAAGTGTGGATTTCCATGCTTTTTCCTCTCCATTTTCTTTTCATTTTTCAGGAGGGCACCTTCCTTGAATTCACCATTCATTTTACTGAACTATAAGACCTATACACAGGGCACGGGTCAGGGAGCAGTTGAGATTGCAAAAGCCTGCAAAGCCGTGTCCGAAGAGTCAGGTATCGAGATTGCAGTAGCTCCTCAGCTCCCGGATATTTACAGGGTAGCGTCCGAGGTTGAACTTCCAGTCTTTTCCCAGCATCTGGATGGAATAGGGGCAGGGAGTTTTACAGGTCATGTTTTCGGAAAATGCATAAAAGAAGCAGGAGCTGTCGGAACTCTTATCAATCACTCTGAAAGGCGTCTGACCCTTGCAGAAATTGAAGCTTCCTTAAAGTCGGCAAAAGAATTTGGGCTCAGGACAGTAATATGTACGAATAATGTCCCTACAACGGCAGCAGCTGCAGTCCTTGGTCCTGATTATGTTGCAATAGAGCCCCCGGAACTTATAGGCAGTGGAATTCCTGTCTCCAAAGCCGACCCTGAAGTTGTTAGCGGCTCGGTTGAAGCAGTTGCAAAAATCAATCCTGATGTAAAAGTGCTCTGCGGTGCAGGAATTTCAAAAGGTGAAGACCTCAGGGCAGCCCTTGACCTTGGTTCGGAAGGCGTGCTTCTGGCTTCGGGAATCGTGAAAGCTAAAGACCCAAAGGCTGCACTGGAAGAGCTTATCAGTTTGATTTAAACTTTCTTCTCAGTTTATTATTTATCTTCTTTTAGATTGGATTTATAGAAAGGATCTCAGCCTGATTTTGAAGTTGGGAGTTAAATTTCAGGAATGATCATCCTTTTTCCTTTATGTTCCAGAACCTCGACATCTATGCCATAAGCTTCTTTTATTTTTTCAGGTGTCATCACTTTTTCTGGAGATCCTGAACTAACTATATTTTCCTCAGAGAGTGTCAGAATGTTCTCTTTTTCCGGAGATGCATCGTGGCTGTATTCATGTCTGTTTGAAAAACTTCCGTTTTCCAATTTTCTCAGGAGAATAATCTCATCGGAAAACAGAAGAGCATAGTTTGGTTCGTGCAGGGTCATCAGCACGGTTATATTCCTGGTTCTGGCAAGGTTGATGATGGTTTTCAGGACATGGATCTGGTTTTTCAGGTCAAGAAAGGAAGTCGGCTCGTCAAGCAGGAGAAAATCAGGCTCCTGGGCAAGAGCTTTTGCAATCATTACCATTTGCCGCTCTCCTCCGCTGATCTGGGTGTAGGGTCTTTGGGCAAAATGTGCTATGCCCATAAATTCCAGGACCTGATAAGCTTTTTCGATATCTTCTTTTCCTGGTGTTGAAAACATGGAGATATAGGGCATGCGGCCTGTAAGTACGACGTCCAGTACGGAAAATGGAAAGGAGGATTTGTGCATCTGGGATACATGTCCCAGAATCTTTGCAAGCTCTCGGTTTGCAATTTCCTCTATGTTCCTGCTGTCTATATAGACCGTTCCTTCATTCTGTCTGAGAAAACCGTTTATGATTTTAAGAAGGGTTGTTTTTCCACAACCGTTAGGGCCTACAAGGGTTACTACAGACCCTTTCTTTATTGAAAAATTGACATTGTTTAAAACGAGGTTTTTCTCATAGCTCAATGTCAGATTCTCTACGGATATGCCTTTATTTTTTTGAATCTTTTTTTCTTTCATTCCCATCCCCCTATTTTTGTAGTTCTTAAGAGGTACAGGAAAAAGGGAGCTCCAAGAAGAGTGGTGATAATCCCTACAGGGATTTCAAACCCGAATGTGGACCTTGCAATATCGTCTACTAGAGCCAGAAAAGCAGCTCCGAAGGTGATTGAAAGAGGTATTATCTTCCTGTGGTCCGGCCCAAAGATCATTCTAAGTATGTGAGGTACGATCAGGCCTAGAAGCCCGATAATTCCTGCTACAGCCACAGCCGCCGAGGCCGCAAGGGAAGCAGCTATTATAAATATCGCCTTATACAGCTCAACATTCATGCCCACTGCTTTTGCCTCTTCTTCTCCAAGAGCAAGGACGTTAAGTTTCCAGCGCAGGAGATATATGATAAGGCAGCCGGTGAGTACAAGTGGAAACGCATCAAAAAATTTGGACCAGCACGAGGTGTGCAGACAGCCCAGAGTCCAGTAAACAATGCTCTGGACGGCTTTTTCGTCAGTCATATACTGAATTATCGAAAGTAAAGCTCCAAAAACAGAAGATGTAATCACTCCTGAAAGTATAAGGGCAACAGTTGAAGTCTGCCTTCCTACCCTGGCCATTGTATAGGAAAACCCAAGAGCTACCAGGCTGAAGATAAAAGCTCCAATCTGGGCGGGAAGTTCAGGGATAACTGCAATAGACAGTGCAGCTCCAAAGGCTGCTCCTGAAGAAAGTCCAAGGATGTAAGGGCTCACGAGGGGATTTCTAAATATCCCCTGAAACGTGGCTCCTGATGTTGAAAGAGCCGCTCCTACCATCATTGCAATAAGAACTCTTGGGAACCGGCTGTTGAAAATGACGGTGTCATAAATCGGAGGATAGCTATATTCATATGCTGTAATATGGGATAGAAGAACCTTAAGAAGCTCCAGAGGGGATAAAGGATAGGTTCCGAGGAAAATTGAGACGAAGAACACAGGTACAGGTAAAAGCAAAAAGACTATAAATGCCGGTTTTTTCCATTCTAAATAAAAAGGTATTCCCGGTCTGCAGGCCGGGTACCCATGATTTTTTTCTTTTTCCGGGAATTTCATGCCAGATCATGTCCTTTATGCAGGTTCGAATCCGGGATAATGAACCCCGTACACGTCAACATAGTACTGATCTGTTTCTTCTGTAAGGTTCAGGTCTGCAAATTTATCAGGGTGCAGGTCTTTTGCAACATGCATCATTGCAAGGGGCAGTCTCGGGGAGTGGAAGTCATAGACAAAAGGATCAGAGATCTCATACACTCTGCTATTTTTCACGGCGGAAATTTCGCTCCATGTGCTGAAATCCATTCCATCTACAGTGTCTCCAGAAGTTATGTTTATGGGGTCAAGGTTCTCATTATTCCACATGTATATGACTTCCGGGTTCATCGCAAGCAGGGCTTCAAGGTTCAGGACCGGATGTTCCACATTCTTTGTTTCGTTTGTCCATTTATTGAGGACGTTAATCCCACCTGATCTCTCTATGAGGGCGTTAGCTGTACTGTCCAGGCCTGCAGTACCATAGACATCTCCCCACATCCAGTAGACTTCTGGTTTTTCTTCTGCGGGCAGTGCTCCGGTTACATCTGTAACCTTTCTCATACTATTATTCATCGACTCAATTACTTCTTCTCCGCGCTCTTCCTTTCCAATGAGCTTGCTGAGCGTTTTCATTTGCCTTTGCAGGTCATCAAGGCTGTCTATGTAAACTCCATAGACCGGGATATTTAGAGTCTCTTCAATTGCTTTTATATCCTCACTTCCCCAGTCCGATGCCCAGAGGAACACGACCTGTGGGTTTGCTGTTGCTATGGTTTCAGTGCCTGGCTGTTCACTTCCTTTAGAAAGTCTCTTCTTGTCATAATTTGAATCTATGGCCCTGAAGAAAGGTGCCTTTGTATCTTCATACCATACAGCACCTATTCCGCTAATCTTGTCAGCTCCTCCTATGGCATACATGGAGTTCATGGCGTTTTCAACCAGGAACACAGACCTTTCACAGGGGTATGGTACTGTTATTTCTCTTCCTATATCATCAGTAACCGTTATTTCTTCCTGTCCATGGGCCTTGACAGTCTTTTCTGTAACCTGACTTACATTTGTTTTTTCGTTTTCTGCCGAGTTATCCACACAGCCGCTTAAAAAGACTGAGGAGAATAGTAAAATGACCATGAAGAAAAATTTAGTTTTTGTATTCAATTTTGTAACCTCTCTGAACCCTTTTTCTGTGCCTTAGCAGTTTTTCTTTTCGGATCCACACTGCCTTTTTCACAAATTTTTGACTTTTCCGAGTATTTTTACTCTATTTATATTTTATTCCGTTTATTTAAAAAAACAAGAAAAGAAGCATTATTTTATGTTACGTTTTTGATATA
>DUGS01000099.1:21005-25513 GCA_013331265.1 Methanosarcina sp. | reverse complement strand
ATAATATAATATTATTCGATTATTTAACTTTGTTGAGGTATTCTAAAATGAATACATTTATATGCTGTCGTGCACTAACGAAATCACTTTATCTCTTCCTTACATAGAGATTTCCAGCATAAACTATCTAAGAAAATGGTTAACAATACTAAGGCTAATACTATTATTGTGGGAGATCTGAAAATTAAAAACATGGCTCAGTCCAAAAAACTCAAAGGAAAAAGAAAAAGATCTATGAATAGATCAACCCCAAATCAAGGATATTTATCTCGCTTCATCGAATTTTTAGCCTATAAAGCAGAACTTATAGGTAAAAAGTTAATAAAAATTGATGAAAGCTATACTTCCAAAACGTGTTATGTTTGCGGAAAAATCCATGACATGCCGCTCTGGAAGCGAAATATGGAATGCGATTGTGGGAATTACATTGATAGAGATCGCAATAGTGCAATCAATATTATGTCAAATTTCCTATCGCAGAATGCCTTGTGGACAGGCTATCAAAAATTCGCTGATAATCTTCGACAAACAGGTTTACAGATGTCAATAAGATTCTTAGAATCTTATCCACAAATGAAGTAAACACTCGAAGGAAGCTCCGTCCTAGCTTTCGAAGAAAGCAGGGCGGGGTAGTTCACTTACTGGTAAGCTTCAATAAGAGGCTTTATCGCTCTTGGATCTCCTATTTCGATAAGAATAAGGGCGGTTTCACTCTTTATTTTCTGGTCATCAGTTTTCAGGTTTTCTATCAGAGGGTCAACTGCCGTTTCTCCCATGTCAACAAGTGCTTCTCTGGAACTTGCTCCAAAGTCTTTATCTCCAAGCTTTTCTATAAAAAACCCTGTAGTTTCCTGGTTTTTAGTTTTACCAAGAGCAAGAAGGGCTGCTTTTCTGATGTCCATATTCATGCTCTGGTTGTCAAATACTGTTTTAAGGGTACTTGCAGCTTCAGGGCTTCCTATGTTTCCAAGAGCTGAGGCTGCTGCTATCCTTACCTCAAGTTTTTCTCCGTCGTCGGTTAGTACGCCGGTTAATTCTTGCGTAGCCTCAGTGCCTCCTATTCCTCCAAGGGCAAGGACAGTGCTTTTTCGGACATCTGGATATGTGTTCAGGCTATCTATTCTTCTTCCTTCGGCTTCTTTTCCACTTTCCAGAACGTTAATCAGAGGCTCTACTGCCCCATCATTTCCAATTCTCCCAAGTGTGAGTGCCGCATTACTTCTTACCGGAGCCTTCGTGTCTCTCAGTCTCTCAGTAAGATAGGGCACAGCTTGCTCTGATCCTATTTTCCCAAGGGCGACTGCAGTGCTGCTCCTTATATAATCTTTCTTATTATTTTTCAACTCCATCATCAGGGCATCTACAGCTCTTTCATCTCCGAGTTCTCCAAGTGCCATAGCTGCACTGTGTCCAGCCAGAGGATAATCCTGAGAAAGCATCTTCATTAAGGGATCTGTTGCGGCTTTTTCCTTCTTTTGTCCAAGAGCCATTGCAGCTGCAACTCTTACGTATCCTTTTTCGCTTTTAAGAGCGTTAAGGAGTATTTCTGTTTCGTTTCCCGATTCTTCAGATTCGAAATTTGAAAGCACAAAGGAAGTATAGAGAGTGGAATTCTGTTCTTCTGCCTTGAGGGCTTCTTCGAGAATATCCGTGTTATTTCCATATTCAATGGTTAAGGACCTTGCAAGGCTTTCTCGCATAGCTTTATCTTTTGCTTCTATAGCCCGAATAATATCTTCCGGGACCTCTCCCTTACTCTGTACCCCATCGGGTGCAGTCATATTTGAAGTTTCTTTTCCAATGTTTCCCGAAAGAATATTTTCTGTTCTTTCATCTCCAGTTTCAAGAAGTGCGAGAAGCGTATAACTTCTTATTTCTCCCCCCGAACTTGAGTTTTCGGTTTCAATTTTTTCGATAATAGCGCTGGCTGCTGGCTCTCCGAGTTTGCCAAGGTCGGCTGCGGCGTTTAACCTTGTTTCATGGTCAGTGCCAGTTTCCAGCCTGCTTATGAGATTTACAATCCGATTTTCACCCGAAACTCCAGCTACTGCTGTTGTGTTTGTCTCGTTTCCCATTCTTTCCTTAAACTCATCACCGCTTAAAAGTAGCGAAAAAAATATAGATAGAGTGATGAGTGCAAATAAAAGAGAAATTTTCCATTTAACTTGAAGCATTATAATTTCTATCTATTTATTGTTTATATGTATTTCTCTACTTATTAAGCCAGGTAAAGAAAAGACGTTTTCATTTCCCAATCTTCAGGTTTTTCTCTCTTATCCGGCACCCGAGCCCTAAAAGAAGGGATGTAACTTCAGTTTCAACAGAAGTTGCATCGCAATCTCCAAATATAGTTATTCTGTAAGTTACTCCCAATTTTTCGGTTCTACTTGCGTTTTTTTCGGGTACTGTTCCATCAACCAAATTGTAGATGTCACTGATTTTACAGTCTGCAAGATATTTATTTGTATTTACTGCTCCGAGGATTACCTCAGGATCGGCGCCCTCGGGGATCAGGACTGAAATATCCCTGACCGAATGCTTTAAGTTCTCTTCTCTCCACCTGTTTAGTTCAGATTCTGAAAGAAGGCGGAGGTTTTCAAGCTTGAGTTTTATGAATTTGTTTTTTATATGGGGGGCAGTACCTTTTGAGACAAGTTTCGTAAGAACTACCTCGTTCGGTCCCACTTTTTCCAGTCTGCCCACATGGATATTTCCGGAGTAAATATGAGAAAAACCGCAGACTTTCCCTATAGAATTCAGGATAGTTTCATATTCGGTTATCCTGGAGTTGATAAGTTTGTCCGACCTGCGCAGGGCGTGAGCAGTATCATCATATTTCCGGGCGGCAGCTTTCATCTTCCTTACAAAGCCTTCTTCGTCATGCGCCCTCACAAGGCCGGAAAGCTCCTCACATTCCTTTATAAATGCCTCATGCACCTCAGGAACACCCGGGTTTTCCATCTGAATCAGGGCATATAGGTAAGGGTTCTGTCCCAGGATCCTGCCCACAAAGTCAAGCATTATACTGTAAACAGGGCTTACGAATTTCCTGGACTTTTTGATATCAAAATCAAGCCTGTCAATTGTTGTCCCTATAGTGATATAAGCAAAATGAGTAAGTCCCTGTACTACTGAGACCAGCCGGTCGTGTTCGGCTGCGGTTGTGATTTCAACGTGCGCGCCGCTTTCCTCAAAAAGCTGTCTGATTACCGGAAACCATTTTTCCGAGCGCCCTTCTATCGGGACGAGGATTACGGTCTGCCCCCTTATTGTTGGAATTGTCGGACCGAACATAGGGTGGGTTCCAAGGATCTCAACATCCCCTGGTGCAAACTTTCTCATGGCTTCAACAGGCTTCACCTTGATGGAGGTAAAATCCATAAGGAGACTTCCTGCTTTCATCTTTGGGGCGACTTCTGCAATGGTTTCTTCTGTTGCATTGATCGGTACTGATACTATTACTATGTCACTTTCAGGGATAGCTCCCTCAAGGTCCGAAGCAAAAGGCACCTCCAGTTTTTTCGCGACCTCAATTTTGCCGCCTTTTCCCCATACCGTAACTTCATAGTCTCTGTCCTTAAAAAAACGTGTGAACCACTGCCCCATCTCTCCGGTTCCGCCAAGGATCAGAACTTTTATTTTTCCAGAATTCTTTTTTTCAAGATCCCGGTTACATATCCGGGTTTCAGGCTGGCTCTGGGCGGGATGGTATTGATCTTCTTCCTTCATTTTTTCAGTCTCAGAGTCCATATTCAAACCTGAAGGGCCTCCAGTACGGTTTTTTTCATAAGCTCCACAGACGGTTCAACTCCTGTCCAGAGCCTGAAAGCTTCTGCTCCCTGATAGACAAGCATCAGAACCCCGCTTATCGTTTTTGCTCCAGCCGCCTTTGCTTCCCTTAAAAGCCTGGTTTCAAGAGGGTTATAAACGATATCAAAAATAGTAAGGCCGCTGTGAAGTTCTTCTGCTGTCGCAATAGCTGTATCTGTGTTTGGGTACATCCCAAGAGTTGTGGTATTTATCAGGACATCTGCATCCCGCAAAAGGTCTTTTAACCCTGAAAGCCCGGTACCTCTTATTTTTCCCGGAAGGGCCGCAGCCGAGATCTCTTTTGCAAGTTCTACTGCCCTTTCTTCTGTCCTGTTTATTACTGTGATATCTGCGCCGTCGGCTGCAAGTTGAAAAGCAACCGCCCTGGCTGCTCCTCCTGCCCCTGCAATTACCATTCTGGACCCCATAATTTCCACTGAAGCGTCCAGAAGTGCCTGCCTTGCCCCAAGTCCGTCAGTGTTATATCCCTGAATTTCTCCATCTTTTCCGAAGACTATAGTATTTACTGCTCCGATCCTCTTTGCAAGGGGATCAGGCTTGATGAAGTCAAGCTTCAAAGCCTTTTCTTTCAAGGGCACTGTCAAATTAAGCCCTCCAAACCCCATAGCTTCGGCTCCAAGGATTGCTTTTTCCAGCTTTTCCGGTCTGACCCTGAAAGCGTGATAGATGCAGTCCAT
>DUGS01000099.1:19458-20766 GCA_013331265.1 Methanosarcina sp. | reverse complement strand
CTATAGGGTCTCCAAATACACCAAAAACTTGCTTCATCTTAGCATTTCCATTATTTTCTTTACTTCATCTACCGGAAGCTGGCCGGGAGCTGCGGCTGCATCACTTTCTATCGAAGCATATGTCAGGACCGAGCCATAAAGAGGCGCAACTACTCTTGTATGTTTTCCTTGCCTGCCCATTGCAATGGTACATACTGATTTCCCTGTATCCTTAAAGTCCAGAGTAACCCTCAGCAGATTAAGGGTATCTTCCATTGACCGGGGCATGACTGCAAGTTTGGCAATATCTGCCCCTGCATGAAACATTTCTTCAAGAATTGCTTTCATATCCTGAAGAGAAGGGGTTTTTAAAAAGTTGTGGGAAGAGATAATCACGGTTTTTCCGTGATCTTTAGCCGCTTTTATAACTTTATCTCTATCGTTCCTGCCGGCAGAAAGTTCGATATCAATTGCATCCGGGCCATCTTTAAAAGAAAGGAGATTCATAAGAAGTCCGATTCTGTCTTCCTCTTTTCCTTCCCACTTTCCTCCTTCTGTCCTGGAACGGTTGGTAACGAGTAGAGGAATTCCGGTTTCGGATTTTATCTCCCTGATGATCTCAGCAGCTCTTTCCAGATCCCTGATCCCCAACAAATCCAGCCGGATTTCAAGGATATCAGCTCCTTTCTCGGCTGCCTTTTTTGAAGTCTCAAGGGAGTTTTCAAGGATTACTGCGACAACTGCAGCTTTTTTTTCAAGGTCAAATGAGCCTATTCGAGTCATACTTACTCCGAAACCGGGAGTTAAGGGATCGGGCTGTTATTCAGTTTTCCCTGGTTTATTTCTCTAGGTTTATTTCTCTATGATTGTTTCTTCGATTTTTTTGCCGAAATGCCTGGCTCCTTCTTCGAGGCGGACCAGGACCTCATCTCCTTTTTTCAGTTTTGCAACTGAAACAGGGTTTCCATCTTTTCCCACCAGCTTGATGGTTTCGGCATTTTGCAGAATTGCAGTTAAAGTCCTGTCTCCGGCTTTTGCTTCAATTAGCATTAGAGGGCGGCTTTCTATCTTGACTCTGCCAACTATACCTTCCCGCTGTTTTCCTTTTGAGTCTACAATAGTTACGGTATCTCCTGTCTTGAGCTCTGAAAGATAGCGGGTTTTATCCCCAATCTTGATATAAGAATGAACTGCACCTGCATTTACCCTGAATGGACGGGCTGCTACGTAAGGGCTGTCATCGGACTCAGAATTTACCAGGAACATCCCGCTAGCCTGCGAACCTATAAGCATGCCTTCTCCGCGCTGCATGAGATTGCATGTATCCAC
>DUGS01000099.1:18792-19234 GCA_013331265.1 Methanosarcina sp. | reverse complement strand
CTTGATTGTGTCTTTTATTTCCTGAGGATTTCCACTGTCAAGAAGGACTCCATCTGCTCCTTTTTCGAGAGTCTTGAAGGCAAGTCTTGCTTCCTCTGCACTTTTTACCCCAAAGATAATTTTTACTTTCTCACGCTGGAGGTCAGCTATCAGGTTTTCGAGAGGGATGACTTTCCAGTCTGTGCCGGTAACGAGCAAATAATCGCAGATTTTTCCCATTTCGGCTGCGAAACGCTCATAATTTTTATCCTTTATGACCACATATCCGCCTACGTTTACTCCTTTGTCAGTGAGCAGGATTGCTGCGTTTACATCAAAAGAACCCGGAATTTCCTGGGGCAGGGGTTTTGTCCCGTCACCTTCTCCTCTTACGCCTACGACCACAATATCGGCTCCGGACCTGTTGTCGCGGGCAAAGGCTGCAACTGTAATGTTTCCGAGT
>DUGS01000099.1:9935-18430 GCA_013331265.1 Methanosarcina sp. | reverse complement strand
TTACTCCGGAATCCTTTTTTGTGGTTTTTTCACTTCGGGCTTGATTTTTGCTTCTTAACCTTTTTCTCAGGACTCTCTAACTTTAGCTGTTCCAGAGCTTCTTCTACAGGTCTTCTGTGGTGCACGATTTCACAGATAGCCCTGGTCAACCTGACAGGGTCCCTGTGCTGGAAGACATTTCTTCCTATTGCAGCCCCTCTTGCTCCGGCTTCCATTGCCCCGTCAATCATTTCAAGAAGTTCCCGGTCGGATGAGGTTTTCGGTCCACCTGCAATCACTACAGGTACAGGACAGCCTTTTACCACATCTCTGAAACTGTCCGGATCTCCGGTGTATACGGTTTTCACAACATCAGCCCCCAGTTCGGCTCCAATCCTGGCGGCATGTGCCACGTTTACAGGGTCATGGGGATTTGTGATCTTTTTGCCTCTGGGGTACATCATGGCAAGAAGAGGCATGCCCCATTCCGTACAGTCCCTTGATATTATCCCGAGCTTTTCGAGCTGGTCGGCTTCCGTATTCGATCCTATGTTGATATGCATGGAAACTGCGTCAGCTCCCATCTTAATTACTTCTTCAACGGTACAGACCTGCACTTTGGCATTGGGGTCGGGGCTCAGAACAGAAGAGGCACTGATATGCACAACAAGCCCGATGTCGTGGCCGTAGCCTCTGTGCCCGTACCTGACCATGCCTTTTTGCATGAGGACTGCATTTGCTCCTCCTTCGGCAACCTTATTAACTGTATCGGTAATGTTAATAAGCCCTTCAATAGGTCCGTCGGAGATTCCATGGTCCATCGGAATAATGACCATGTTTCTGCTCTCCCGATTCATCAGCCTTTCTATGCGTATTTTTTTGCCAATTTCTGACATCTTGATTCCCCTAAGTTCTAAACCAGTTAACTTTATCTATAATTTCAGTAGTGTTGTCCTTCTTTTTATAGCGTGTTAGTGTGTGACATACTAACACACAACTTATATTTAAACTTATTCAAGCTCTGTTTCTGATTCAGTTTTAAGTTGTTTTGAATTTAGAATGTATATATTGAGCTGATCTGTACATCGATGTACTACAATGTTCAGTTATTAAAGTTTTCTCTTATTTGATAGTTTATTATCAGGTGATTATGTCTGTTTTAATTCCTCTCATTACTTCCTCGAAACCTCTTCCTTTAGATATAATTGTATGAGTCTAAAAACCAGGCATGGAGAGTAAAAAAGCGTTGAAGCAAAGCCAGGAAGATACAAGAATTAAAATAGGATAACATGGGCTAATAGAATAAGCTCAGAGCGTAAGAACCATTTTATATTTATAAACAGGAGCGGAAGGAACTATGAGAGAACTAAAAATCCTTGTTGTGAACAACTACGGGCAGTTTTGCCACCTTATTCACAGGGCTGTCCGGGACCTTGACATGGATACAAAAATCATTCCCAATGTAACTCCTATAGAGGATATTCTGGCAGAAGATCCTGACGGGCTGATCCTGAGCGGAGGACCGGAAATGGAAAGGGCAGGTCTTTGCTTTGACTATGTGCGGGAAATCGATATCCCTATCCTTGGAATTTGCCTCGGGCACCAGGCAATTGCCCTTGCTTATGGGGGTCATGTCCATGCAGGCAAAAGAGGAGGATATGCCGAGATTGAAATAGAGGTTCTTGAAGAGGACGATATACTTAGAGGGCTTGGCCCAAAAACAACCGTGTGGGCTTCTCATGCTGATGAAGTGGCTGTTCTTCCAGAAGGGTTTATCCATCTCGCCCGCTCGGACATCTGCGAAATTGAAGCCATGCGCCATCCCACAAAACCGATTTATGGCGTTCAATGGCATCCTGAGGTTTCGCACACCGAACATGGAGAAGAGTTGCTGACGAATTTCTTTGAAGTTTGTGATCGGTATTGACCTTAATGAGTACTGGTTCTTTAAAGATTAGCTAATGAATCAAAAATAAGATCAGTTATTAAGTTATAAACTAAAAAAGGGCTCGGAATTATTACATCCCGAGTTTTTTCTTCATCATTTTCTGTATATTGAATTTTCCGCCTCTAAAACCTTTCAAAGCCGTCTGCATGGTTTTGTGGTACTTCAGAAGCTCCCTCACATCTTCAGGGCTGCAGCCTGAGCCTCTTGAGATCCTTTTAATCCGCGAGGCGCCTATGAGTTTGGGGTCTGTCATTTCTTCTTCTGTCATTGAGTCCATGATAACCCTATAGCTTTTCATTTTGTCACTGGTGGCCTGGAACATTTCGTCTGATAGTTTCATGCCTCCCAGTCCTCCCATGCCCATCGGGAGCATTGACATAATCTGCTTTAGGGGGCCCATTTTATTCATTGCTTCGAGCTGCTTGTACATGTCTTTCAGGGTAAAACGTCCCTGCATAAGGGCATCAACATTGATGTCTTCTTCGCTCAGGCTTTCCTCTGCCTTTTCCATAAGGCTCTTGAGGTCTCCCATTCCGAGCAGCCTTGAGATGAACCTGTCGGCTTCGAACTTCTCAAAGTCTTCCGGGGTCTCTCCAACTCCGATAAAAGCAATCGGAGCCTTTGTTTCGGAAACGGCTGAGAGCGCTCCACCACCTTTTGCTGTCCCGTCCAGCTTTGTGATAATAACGCCTGTGATCCCTACAGAATTATTGAAAGCATGAGCCTGCTGGCTTGCCTGCTGTCCTATACCTGCATCCAGGACCATAAACTTGTGGTCAGGTTTTGCAATAGCATGGATTCTCTCCATTTCTTCTATCAGGTCAGATTCAAGGGCGTGCCTGCCTGCAGTGTCCACTATTTTTATATCGTATTTTTCAAGCGCTTTAAGCCCGTGTTTTGTAATCTCAACAGCATCTGGATTTCCTTCTTCTCCGTAAAAACCCACATTGAGTTTTTCAGAGAGAGTCTTGAGCTGGTGGTATGCTCCGGGACGGAAGGTATCTGCGGCAACAACACCTGCTTTGAGCCCTTTTCTCTGGAAATAGCGGGCAAGTTTTGCAGCACTTGTGGTTTTTCCGCTTCCCTGCAGCCCTACCATCATGATTGTCTGGGGTTTGAGCTGGATGTCGGCTCCTTTCCCAATGATTTCCATTAATTCCTGATATACGATGCGGATTACGTGCTCCCTTGGATTCATACCCGCAGGAGGATCTTCTTTCATTGCACGCTCTTTGATTCTCTGTGACATCCCCATGACAAGTTTTACGTTAACGTCGGCCTGGAGCAGAGCGCGCTGAATATCCTTTACTACTTCGTTGACCGTGCGCTCATCAATTCTCCCTGCGCCGATCAGCTTCTTGAGTGCTCCCTGTAAGGAGTCTCCCAGTTTTTCCATTACCATATGAGAATCGTCCTGCTTAATTTTGAGGATGGATAAAAAGATAGTTCAAATTCAGTTCGCTTAGATTTAGTTTATCAGTCTGTGCAAGGTTGCTTTTTCTGGCTTTTATTTTTACCTTTATAAGAAGGTGGTCTTTTTTGCATTTATTTTATCCTGTATTAGAAGCCATCTTTATTTAATAAGCCTTTTAGTTTTTGATGCTTGAAAAGGTATGAAGGTATAACAGAATGTAAGATGGATTTGAATTAGATAGGATTGAATGCTCCGAATATAAATAACCGCTCGGATATAAAAAAATCGAAGAATCGAAGTATAGAACAAAGCCTGAGGCATTAAAGCCTTAGTTACGAAAAACGGAAAAATAACTCCTGAATATTGTTTTCTATAGCGGGGGATGGATTCGAACCATCGGTCTACGGGTTATGAGCCCGTCGGGATCTCCTGGCTACCCTACCCCGCTACGGGGCTTGTAATTCTTTTAACAAAGAAAATTATCATCAGGAAAAGAGTTATCTGAAATTCCTCTTATAGCGGGGGATGGATTCGAACCATCGGTCTACGGGTTATGAGCCCGTCGGGATCTCCTGGCTACCCTACCCCGCTACGGGGTTTTATACATCAGGCAATCTGCCTGAGACAGCTATCAGAACATACTAACGATTGCTTATATACTTTTCGCCTGGCTCTTCAATCTTCATGAAAAATATGGGAAACTTATACATCCACTTCAGAGTTTTCACAGTTTCAACCCAATTTATCCAGCTTTATTTCAAATTTCATTTCTAACAGTTTCCATACAGGTCTTTTCGGGAAAGATATTTGAAAGCCGGAAACCCACATTATACTATGACCAGATGTCTGTTTTGCGGGGCCTATTGTGAGGTCAAATGTGGAGTCTACTGCGAAAGCTATTCCGGAAATCCGGAAGAAATAGAACACAGGGAAGATGTAAATATACTTGGGTGTACCCAGATAGGCACGTCGTATGTCTGCGACAGCTGTCTCAAAGACTTAAAACAAGCTCTTGGGCTCCTGTGAAAACTCTGGAGGATTGAATTGTGGTCGGTACGGAATAAAACTTTTTCATGCCTTTACTCTTTTATTTGCTTGAAGATAAAAAGATGCAGAGACATGAAAAGCGAGAGAGGCGTGAAAAGTGAGATCACAGTTCAGACCACTTCAACATTAAGTATAAATCTGTCTTCCGTGCCGGTTTCGTTTTCCCAGGGTCTTTTATATATAGCTGTTACCAGCTGTTTTCCCTCGGAATCGGCTTTTATTTCCCACTCATGGACCCCTCCGGCCCCAACAAGAGGCTCTTCGCCTTTTTTAGACTCCGGGGGATAGTACTTGTCCGAAACCTGACCGAGTCCCTTGCTCAGGTTGAGTTCCCATTCATAGCCTGTGGTTGGGTTTTCTTTAAGTCTCAGGTAAAAAGTTTCTCCTTTTTCGAGATTTATAGTTGTTCCGTTATCAGATTCGGTTATTTCCTGCTGTCCCGATGGAGTATGACCTGGCAATTCGTCTAACGTGTTATCAACAGCAAGCTCAAAAGATCCGGTTACTCCGTTAACGTTTACGGTATAATTTCCGGCACTGAGTCCCTGGACTTCAAGAGGAATCGTTTTCGTAAAGTTTTCTATAGCCTGGGTGCACATTACGTCTTTTGGACGCTTTGTCGTGATAGTGATATTGAAATTATTTCCTTCTTTTTGAGTACTTATTTTATCAATCTCAGTGCATCCATCAGGCAGGTAGCCTTCTGCTACCACATTTATCTGCACGGGGAAAGATTCCATAGTCCGAATATCAATACTTTCCACATTTGCCATGCCATATGTGTATTCTTGTCCACTAGTGTTCTGGCTGTCATTTACTGGACTTTCGGTTTCGTTACCCGTATTGTTTTGCCCATTATCAACACAACCGGAAAATGCAACTGTAAAGATCACGAACAGGACTGCTATCGGTTTCCAATTTTTTGCAGACCTCATATCTATTAAGTGCCTGCCATTTATTTTTCCTTTCATGTTTCTCCCTCTGATTCCTTTTAAACCCTTTTCATTCCTTTTAAATATAGATTAAAAAATAAACCTGTTTGAATTTATATTTTGTTTAAACTTCAGTTCTGTTCGCAGCTTTAATTCCAAAATCGACGTAAATGCAGGTTGAAAATTAGGTAGAAAATCTGCCTGTACAGGCTGAGGTTCAGTATTATGGTCCTTAGTCACAAAAAATACAATGTTTCAGGAAATAAGCCCGACAATCTATATCACGAAAAATCAGAGCACTATTTTGCCATCAGGGCACTATTTTGCCTGCAGAGGCGGGGAAAATATACTTTGAGGTCAAGCCTTTTCTCGACAAGCTTTTTGTCAGAATTTATCCCTTTATTTCCTGAGCCTTGTTTTTGTAATGTAGAATAAGATCTTCAGCCAATTTCAGAGAAGCGGGTTCAAAAGCCACGATACTTTGCTGGTCGTATTCTCCTTTCCATGTAAGGAAATCAGCCATCATGAAACAGTTAGTTTTTGTCATCATAGCTATTTTCATTTCGTCAGCGCAAACAAAAAGCTGTTTGTTTTTCCTGGCCAGATAAAGTTTCAGTTCTTCCTGAAAATCGTTTTTTAATCTTTCGTAAATTCTTTTCGTTACTATAAGGGTAATTTCAATATTATCGTCTTCAATTCTAAGAAATGTCCCTGAGAGTGCCGGATGGAATATTGAAAATAAAGATAGTATGTTTTTTGATTTCTCTATGTTTTTCAGAAATACTGAAGGAATCTCGAAAATTTTATCAGGATCGGGTTTTACTAGAGAATATGGTTTTAGTTCGTTAAGTCTCTCAAGAAAGGCTGGAGACAAATCACTCAGATCGCGCTCCTGCCAGAAAATTTTATTTTCTTCGATGACCTCAAGAGTGTCAATCAAAGGCTGCATTTTTTCTACCAGAATTTCTGCCAGAGGGGTAAGCCTGTATTTTCTATCATCCTGAATAACCAGAAATTCATCTTTTAATTTTTTAATTTGTGGAAGCATCCCTGTCGGAGTGACATTAAGAAGATCTACGATTTCTTCTATTGTCCTTTCTCCATCTTTGAGAAGGAGTAAAAGGTCCTTTCTTTTCTGGGACATAAAGAGTAAGTCTATCAACATTTTATTCATTGTTTTCACTTTCCGGACTCGCGCCTCTGCAGAAATATTATTTTTGACTCTCCCTGCTTTCTGGAAGTCTTTTGAGCCTGTTATTTACGGAAGCAGCAATATAAAGCAGTAGTATATAGTCTTTAAATTAAAGAAGTCTTTAAATTAAAGATTTTTTTGAAATTCTGTTCACAACAAAATTCTCAGTAAAGTTCTTAATTCAGTTTAAATTGTTTCTTTTTAACCGATTTCAAAACTATTCAGCCGATTTCAAAGAAGCTTTTACAAGATAAGAAAACTTAAAGTCTATGGGCTGAATTATATAATCTCGAAGGTGGAGCCTTGACATGAGTGCTCCTGAAATAATACAATTTTCTGATCAATTCTCCGGGTTTCGGATCCGGGAGGGTTTTACATAGAATCGTTTAGATGTGTGCTTACGAACTGGGATTATATTTACAACCTGTGCCGAAATATTTCAAGAGAAGTCAAAAGGTCCGGGTATGAACCGGATGTTATTATTGCACTTGCTAGAGGAGGCTGGTTTGCAGGACGTGTGCTGTGTGATTTCCTGGGTCTCGATGACCTCTCCAGTCTTAAAATCGAGCATTACATAGGGAATGCAGCCATTGACACTGGCGAACCATATATACGATACCCTCTCTCAGACGATGTGATCGAAGGAAAAAGAGTTCTTATTGTAGATGATGTTGTGGATACAGGGGAAAGTATGATCAGCGCTAAAGCTTATGTAGAAGGCAGGAATCCGAAAGAGGTTAGAACTGCTTCCTTACAATACATGGGAAGCTCGAAAATCGATCCTGATTACATTGGAGAGCGGCTTGAGGACTGGGCATGGATCGTCTATCCCTGGAACTTTTTGGAAGACATGATAAGTATTCTGACAAAATGTATGAGAAAAGGTTCTGGAAAGCTCTGGAGTCTTGAAGATATTAAACACAGCCTTTACGTAAATCATGCACTCGATCCGGTAGTTTTTGAGATTACTCAACCTGGCAGGCTTCCAGAAGTTCTGGAAGAGATGGATAGGATCGGTAGAACCACGTCTGATCTTATTGACGGGAAGAAGTACTGGAGACTTTTATAAAAGAAACTTTATTACGTGCTTGGGCCTTGATAATTATCCCTCTATTACAAGCTTGATAATTTTCCTTATATCAAACAAAAAGATTGTGGCCGTTAAGGGCGGTAAAAAGCCCTCCGCTTGAAATCAAATATAAACTTACTAAATAAAAAAACTGTAAATACGAATATACATATTTATTAAAGGTACTTATTTAAGATATTATTTAGATAACTGAATATGTATCAAATGCTGATATACGTGTTTATTCCGTATAAAAATCAATTTCATATGTAATTCAGTTACCCTTTAAGTGGCCAATTTAATAAATTAATTTAAGGTATGAATCATTAATGTATGAATCATTAATTATACATATAGACGGTTACAAACTGCAGCAATTACGTTCGTATTATTGATTTCCGGTGAACTCATGCCCCATAGATGTACCAGATGCGGATCCATTTTTGAAGACGGGGATTCTGTAATCCTCAGTGGCTGCCCGAACTGCGGCTGGAATAAGTTCCTCTATGTGAAAAAAGAGCCAGAAGGTTTGGAAAACCAGGGGAGACCCGCTCTGGAAGAACAAAAACTGGACCTTGAAGCCTCTCTGGATGAGGTTGTCAGGAATATTGACGAAGCTCTTGCATCCGAAGAAAAAGATAGTGAGCAGCAGCCAGAATATGAAAATGAAACTGAGGAGGAGAGGGTGGAGTCCGTAAGGATTCTTGGCCCTGGCTCTTATGAACTTAACCTGGATTCTCTTTTAGAGCGAAAAGAACTTGTTATGGCAATCAGGGAAGAAGGTTCATATGCTCTCCATCTGCCCTCTGTTTTTAACCAGCAGAAGGAAAGACAAAAAGAGAAATCAAAAGCAAAAAAACAAAGATGATTTTTTACTCCTTCATTTTTCTCAAGTTCCCGTTTAATATCTATCT
>DUGS01000099.1:4222-9588 GCA_013331265.1 Methanosarcina sp. | reverse complement strand
TTGGAAGGTCTGAATTTATTTTTCTCAGTGCTGGGGATTTAAATGAAAACATCTGGTACAATGCTACTCGCAATGACACTACTCACAGTCTTCGTGAGTCTGGGAGTTTTTCTAGGTTCTTTGGTTTTAACCGATCATGATAGTGAAGTTAAAACTTTTGAAAGTGATGGAAGACAGTTTGATAAAATTGCTTCCGATGTAGACTCTCTCAAGGACTTTTCTGAAACATCCGGAGAAAATATCATTCAGAAGATTGAAGTTCAGGACTTTCCGCTTAAGGCTCAAGAATACTGGGATGAGGTTGAAATTGTTACAATAAATGTTGAAGAATTTGAGAACACAGCTGCTAACGGGAACGTAAGTCTAAAACTATTCGAAAGAGATTTTGAAGTACAAATCGAGGAGATTTCCAGACTTAATGGAGGGAAATCATACCGTTATTCTGGATATGTTGAAGGAATACCTCAAAGTAAGGCAACTTTCTATGTGTACGGTGAATTGTTTAGCGGCTCCATAGAGTTTGAAGACCTGACATACAATATTGCAGTTACCTCCGAAAAGGATGATGGGGAAACTGTTCACGTCGTATTTATAACGGACTTGAAAAAAGACAGAGAGAGAGTCAAGCATTTGCTAAATCCCCTGACATATCTTACTTAAGAAGGAAACAAACGCTGATATGCTGTTGGGACTGGCTTCTCTGAAAAACTGTATATCAATCTATAAAACATTTGGAATACCATATATCAATCGGGACTGAATCTGCTTGGGGGTTAGTATAATGCAGAAAAAAGCAAAAAGTGTAATTGCAGTTATTATTAGCATAGCTTTATTGTTCTATGCTTTTCCTTTATTTTATGAGACTTTTAATTACTATCCTCCAATGAAAGAGGATATGCCTCATAGAACGACTGTTCAGATCTGGAATACTCTTACAAATCAAAGGGTAACTCTTGATACTGAAGTTCCTTCAATACCTGTGAATGAGCTGCCGGTGTATCAGGGGAAATCTTCCTCAAGCACCCTGAACGTTAGTTTTACTGATTACGATGAGGCTTATTATAGCAACTATACTGGAGAAATCTATTTCCTTGTCACGAATAATGAGATTATAGAAACCAGATTTAACTT
The DNA here is from genome assembly GCA_013331265.1 of Methanosarcina sp. Classification (GTDB taxonomy): domain Archaea; phylum Halobacteriota; class Methanosarcinia; order Methanosarcinales; family Methanosarcinaceae; genus Methanosarcina; species Methanosarcina sp10923u. The sequence goes on along the minus strand of DUGS01000099.1, from coordinate 8,457 downwards.
GACCGATAATGCTGTAGACTTGGAACCCATTCAAATGGCAAATTTACGGACAGTGAGCTTCAACAACACAGGCGAGTATATAATCCAGCAGATAAGAACTCGAAATTTCCTCACTCCAAAAGGTGATATACCGAAGTTTTCACTGGGAAGAGTCAGAATCACTGATGCCGAACTTGTTTATTTCAATGGTTTTGACACATATTCCTACAGATATGAAGGTCAAACCACATATTATCCTGCCTGGAAAGTTGCGGTTGAAACCTCAAATTACGGGGACGAAGTTTTGATGATTAAAGCAATCTAACAACCTGGCAGTAGATGTTGCCTGATATTTTATACTTTAGATATTTCACACTTTATATCCATTTATCCTGTTTTTCCAGATCAGGTATCTTATCCCCCTTTTTCTTTCCATGATGATTGATGCAATCCAATACTATTGTCGTAAAGCAACCGATGAATGGCGTCTCTCTTAACCGGATCTCTGGCTCCTTCAAAAAGAGGGTATCAGTAAACTTTAAATATTATGTGCGATAACTAAAGGTTACTAACTACTAGGTATAATCCATATTCTGTTGCTCTGGCATTCGTTGCTGGAATACAGAAGAATATTACAATAATTATCAGAGGGGAAAACATGGACCCGGCAAAACTACTTGACATCCTGGGGAATGAAAACCGCAGGAAGATAATCCAGCTTCTTGCAAACCGCCCCTGCTATGTCAGTGAAATTTCAGGCAGGCTGGGGGTGGGACCTAAGGCTATTATCAGTCACCTTAGCCTGTTAGAAGAGGCAGGACTTATCGAATGCAGCGTAGATGAGCAAAGGCGCAAATACTTCAATATTGCAAATAACATGCGGCTTGAGGTATCCGTATCACCGTATGCATATACGATGGCTCTTCAGGACATTAATTTTGACAGGGAGAAAAAAAGGGAAAGTTCTGCTGTCGAAAAGAATGGACCTGCTTCCAGAAATGAATCATCTCGCTTCTTCCTTGAACTGAGCTGCAGGCTCAGGGAACTTAAAATAAGGCATGAAGAGCTTGCACAAATGCAGAAACAACTGCAGGCTGAATATACGGAATTGATGGACAGATGCCTGGATTCCATTGAAGATATTGCCAGAAACCCTGTAGAATGTGAGCTCCTATTCGAGCTTTTAAAAAATGAGGCTACAGCGGCTGTCCTTTGCTATAACCTGCGTCTGCATCCCAGTATTATCACATCTAACCTTATGGATCTTGCAGAAAGGGGTTTTGTTGAGTACACGATTAAAAATAGCCAGCAGTACTGGAAAATATGTGAGACAGGGGTTGAAAACAAATGATTGAAGAAATTAATCTGAGAGTAGCTGAGGCTTATCATAAGGATGTGGGCAGGGGAATTGCAAGAATTGATACCCATCTAATGCAGCAGATGGAGCTTGTAAGCGGGGATATAATTGAGATTTCGGGCAAATCCAAGACTTACGCAATTGTCTGGCCAAACGTCGAGCACGGGCAGGAGAATAAAATCAGAATAGATGGAAACCTGCGCAGCAATGCAAGGGTTGGAATTGATGACAAGGTTACTATCCAGAAGGTCCAGGCAAAACACGCTCAGAGGGTTACACTTGCTCCGTCCCAGCCTGTCAGGCTTGTGGGGGGTGCTCATTACATCCTGAGAATTATAGAGGGCAGACCTCTGAATAAAGGTCAGCAGATCAGAGTTGAAACCGTAAATAATCCGCTTACTTTCGTAGTAGCATCTACAAGACCAGCTGGGCCGGTTGTTGTTACCAAAGATACTGAAATTGTTATCAAAGAAAAATCAATTGAAGAAATCAAGGCCCCAGAAGGCGTCTCATACGAAGATATCGGAGGGCTCAGGCGGGAAATCCAGCTTGTCAGGGAAATGATCGAGCTGCCAATGAGACATCCTGAACTCTTCCAGAAGCTGGGTGTTGAACCTCCAAAAGGAGTTCTTCTTCATGGGCCTCCAGGAACGGGCAAGACCATGATCGCTAAGGCAGTCGCAAGTGAAACCGATGCCAACTTTATCACAATCAGCGGCCCTGAAATTGTTTCCAAGTATTATGGAGAAAGTGAACACAAGCTCAGGGAGATCTTCGAAGAGGCTGAAAAGGATGCTCCTTCCATTATCTTCATAGACGAAATCGATTCAATTGCTCCTAAACGCAGTGAAGTCACAGGGGAAATGGAAAGAAGGGTAGTTGCCCAGCTGCTTTCCCTGATGGACGGGCTCAAGTCCAGAGGTGAAGTGGTGGTAATCGCTGCCACAAACCGCCCCAACTCCATTGATGAGGCTCTCCGCCGCGGCGGGAGGTTTGATAGAGAGATTGAGATAGGAATACCTGACAGGAGCGGCAGGAAGCAGATTCTCCTGATCCACACCAGAGGAATGCCGCTTGAAGAAGAAGTGAGCCTTGGAGAAATTGCAGATGTTACCCACGGTTTTGTGGGAGCTGACCTGTCCTCTCTCTGTAAGGAAGCTGCAATGCACGCCCTCAGGAGGATCACTCCTGAAATCGATATTGAAGAGGAGATCCCTCAAGAAATCATTGACAACCTTGTGGTCACAAGAGAGGACTTCAGAGAAGCCCTGAAAAATATTGAGCCTTCGGCTATGCGAGAAGTCTATGTTGAAGTCCCGCATGTAGGCTGGGATGATATAGGCGGACTTGAGAAAGCAAAACAGGAACTTATTGAGTCTGTGGAATGGCCTCTTAAGTATCCTGAAATATTCAAGGCTGTCAGTATAAAGCCTCCGAGAGGTGTCCTGCTCTTTGGGCCGCCTGGTACAGGGAAAACTTTGCTTGCAAAAGCCGTTGCAAGCGAAAGTGAGGCTAATTTCATAAGTATTAAAGGCCCAGAACTGCTTAGCAAATATGTAGGTGAATCCGAGCGTGCGATCAGGGAAACATTCAGGAAAGCAAAGCAGGCTGCTCCAACTGTAATCTTCTTTGATGAGATTGATTCGATTGCTCCTGAAAGGAGCTCGGTTTCCGATACTCATGTATCTGAAAGAGTGGTAAGCCAGATCCTGACAGAACTTGACGGGGTAGAAGAGCTCAAGGACGTGATCATAGTCGCTGCTACAAACAGGCCTGATATGGTAGATCCCGCTCTTCTCAGGCCTGGCCGCTTTGACAGGCTTATTTATATCAAGCCACCTGGAAAAGAAGGCAGGGAGAAGATCTTTGATATCCACACAAGAGGAAAACCCCTTGAAGATGATGTAAAACTCTCCGAACTTGCTGAAATGACCGAAGGGTATGTTGGGGCGGATATCGAAGGCATCTGTAGGGAAGCTGCAATGCTTGCACTCCGGGAAATAGTTACTCCGGGCATTGACCGGAAGAACATCCAGAAAAAGGCAGGAGATATTCGCCTTTCAAAAAAGCACTTCGAAAGGGCAATCCGCCGTGTAAAGCCTACTACATCCAGAGAAACTCTGAGTGCCTATGAAAGGAGTGCTGAACTCTTTGCCAGGTATGCAACTGAGTTTGATGAAGAGCCTTCCTTTTAATTTTTGTCAAGAAAAGCAGCCAGTTTTATTAGTAACTCTACTAATTTGAGTAGCACTCGCTTAAGAAACTCAAGACGCATAACTTAATAACGATGTGATGAGATGGACAGAGACAGGAGAAAAAAAAGTTTTTTCGACGAAATATTTGGAATTGATCCTCTGCAGGATATGGAAGAAATGTTCGAGCGCCTTAACAGGGCTATGGGCATGAGCATGGATAATTTCGGGCAACATCCCTTTGTTTACGGTTTTTCTGTAACCCAGCGGCCGGGGGAAGAGCCTGAAATCCGAGAATTCGGGAATATCCCGATGTTTGAGCAGGTGGAAACCGGAGAAGAGCGTTACCTTGACATAAGAAAACCTCTTATTGATGTGCTGGAAAGCGAAGAAGCAGTCCATGTGATTGCCGAGATACCAGGCATCGAGAAAGAAAATATTCAACTAAACGCAACTGATTTAATACTTGACATCGAAACATTAAATGGGAATCCAAAATATTCCGAACGTGTTGAACTGCCAGTAAAGGTAGATCCCCAGAGCGCGAAAGCCACTTATAAAAATGGCGTCCTGGAAGTTACCTTTAAGAGGCTGGAGTCCAGTTCTCGAACTTCAATCGATATCGAGTGATGTTCGGGAGCGTGAGGAAAACCAGAGGTAATAATGGTGGGCATAAGAAAAAGAAAGGATTTCTTTGAAGATTTTGG
>DUGS01000099.1:3417-3978 GCA_013331265.1 Methanosarcina sp. | reverse complement strand
GTTTACGGATTTTCTATCATTCATCGCCCGGGGGAAGATCCTGAACTCCGGGAATTTGGAAATGTTCCGGAATACTCTCAAAATGAAGAGACTTTCTTTCCCTCAGAAACAAAAGAACATTTAATTGATGTATTCGAAAGTGAGGACATGGTACACGTACTTGCAGAGTTCCCGGAGGTTGAAAAGGAAGATCTTCTGCTGCAAGCTACCGCTCAGCACCTTGAAATTAAAGTCCTCGGGCTTTCTGGATATTCGGAAGATGTGGAGCTCCCGGTCCGGGTGAATCCAGAGAGTGCAAAAGCAAGCTACAAAAATGGAGTTCTTGAGGTCACTTTCAGACGCAGTGCTGAAGAGAAACCAGTTGAAATAAAAGTAAACTAACATAACAGCCTGAAAACTAATTCAAGGGTTTATGGATAAGAAAGTAATAACCCGGAGTTAACCCAGAGTTGCTAATGAAAATTTCATTTGGAGCTCTGGATAAAATATAACCTGATGTTCTAATTAAAAACAGCCAGGACTTGAGTGAGGATACCTGCAGCGTAATCTTTTTTCTCTGTT
>DUGS01000099.1:0-3205 GCA_013331265.1 Methanosarcina sp. | reverse complement strand
TATTTCTTTTCTACTTTATTTCTTTTCTATGCCTTTTCTGCATTTTATTTAACAAACTTATATATTTTAATTTACCATTAACTTTACTAATAGATAATTTCTGGATATAATTTTTATAATCCTCAAATTAATAAATGCAAATTCCTACTTTTCTGGAAAAATATTGAGTATAAATGAAAAATATGTATTTTATGGGGTTAAATTCTTAATATAAGAGGTATAAAAACGATTTGATTCGATATAAAAAAATGTAAGAAGAAGCAAAATTTCTCGTTTTGGCGCTTAATTTCTTTTTATTAATTCTCCAGCTGGGAACTTCTACGTTAAGCCTTTTACTTTTGATGATAACCAAAACAAAAACTATATAGGTATCTTAAAGTAGATAGCACTCTATAGTCCCGATATAAAAAAAAGTTGCTTGATCAAGAGAAATGTCTCTGGATATTAGTTCTGATCTGGGGATTTTTTACACTGAAATCCCCGATCACAATTTGTCCTTCATCTTAATTTCTTGACATGCATGGATTAGAAAGATAGAGGCGGCTCTTGCCGATAGAGTACTCAACTTCATGTGAATGGTTTGATAAGTAACGTTAGAGACTTGAGACTTTTCTATGGAAAAGTTGAGGAATTGGATATTTTTCTCAAACGCATGAAGATTGAATAACCCTAGAGGAACACTGGAAAAGCTCTATAAGGCCAAAAGAATACGGGACTTTACAGCGTTCAACAGGACACAAGTTCTTTAGATATTTTGTAATCTGCATGTTTACAATTAATAATTGTACTTCATTCAACGAATAATTGTTGTAATGTTAATTCAGTTATTTCATCCTTCAAGGTTAATTATGCTATTAATAAGGCTATTAATAAGGGATTTTAAATCCACAGTTTATCAAGTTTACTTTACTGTGAACGCTATAGATTAAATAGTAAAGGAGGAAAAATTAATGGCTCTTGAAGCAGGAATTTTAATTGGATATCTTATAATATTCCTGGCCGTATTGCTAGGCCCTTTTAAAATACATATTATTGAGGAAAATCTGGAGGTATTCCTTTTTGTCTGCGGAATTGTGGCAATGACAATCGCAGGTATGGTCGAACTTCCAGGACTAGAAACAGGCTGGAGAATGGAAATAATCGAAGAAGCATTGACTTCTCCCCTCAATTCTCTAAATATTGGCGGCATTCCAATAGGTATATTCCAGATAGTGCTGATCGTTGGCTTAGTTATCTATAAATGGCATGAACCTATCCATAAAGCAATCCGGAAAATGGCCAATGCGCTTTCTCTTAAGGTTATGGTCTTTATACTGGTTGCTGTCCTTGGTCTATTTTCCAGTGTAATGTCGGCTATTCTTGCGGCAATTATTCTCGTTGAGATGGTTAATGCACTGCCTCTCTCACGAAAATCCAAGATAGACCTTACAGTTATTGCCTGTTTCTCAATCGGACTTGGTGCTGCGCTTACCCCGCTTGGAGAACCTCTTTCGACAATCGCTATCTCAAAACTCTCAGGTGCGCCTTATCATGCCGATTTTATGTTCTTATTTAACATGCTGGGTAAATATATACTTCCAGGTATCCTTGCGTATGGTATTATTGGAATGTTCTTCCTGGGAAAAGTTAACCTCAATGAACAGGGGATGAAAGCAGAAGAGTACAACGAAACCTTGAAAGATGTCATTATGAGAGCTGTTAAGGTCTATCTGTTTATTATGGCTCTGACATTCCTTGGAGATGGTTTCAAGCCTATCATATTCGAATATTTTGCACAAATCCCTGCTACAATCCTGTACTGGGTTAACATGGTCTCGGCCATTCTTGACAACGCTACCCTGGCAGCAGCTCAAATAGGGCCCAACCTTACTGAACTTCAGATAAAAGGTATCCTTATGGGTCTTTTAATTGCCGGTGGAATGCTGATCCCGGGAAATATCCCGAACATCATCTCTGCAGGCAAACTGGGTATAACCAGTAAAGAATGGGCAAGGCTCGGAGTACCTATGGGACTTATCTCGATGGCTATCTATTTCGTCATCATTTTTGTGCTTAAGATCTAAGTTCAAAAATATGTACAACTGACCTTTAGGATTAGTTCCAAAATCTGGCAAGGAAGTAAGTTAAAAGCTGGATTTGGAACAATTTTGATACACTATCTATAGATTACAAATTCATAATATTCTCTTCAAAATTGTACAGGAAAAGTAAATTTCAGAGATATACCGAAGTTATAAAATCTTTAAAGCTTAAAAAAGCACTCAAGAGACCACTTAATTCCATCAACCTGGACCACAAAATTATTTCATATCTTTGAACTGGAATTTTCCACTCAATATGAAGAGAATATTATTTTTTGCAAGCTTCATAAACAACCTGGATTCTAATATACTTTATAATGTTTAATATTTGTACCAAATTGTATAGAGCATTATATTTTATGAAAATATAGATTAATAATCTTTTTTTAATTCCAAAAATACGCTTTAGGTAGAGATACAATTGAAAAAAGTAATCCTTCGATTATATATTAAACCTAATATATTGTAGAGGATTAAATAGAACACCTCTTATAACACTAAATCATTCTAGCCTCTGAAAGAGTTTAACAGTATGGGAACTCTTAGAAATTTTTGTGGTCTAGGTTGATAATTATAGGAGGAAAAAAGTAATGGCTCTTGAACCAGGAATTTTAGCTGGGTTTCTTGTAATATTCCTGGCCGTATTGCTCGGTCCTTTTAAAATACATGTTATTGAGGAAAATCTGGAACCATTTCTGCTAGTATGTGGAATAGCAGCAATGACTCTTTCAGGTTTTGTTGAAATCCCAGGGAACGAGACCGGCTGGCGAATGGAGATTATCGAAGAAGCATTTACTGCACCTTTACATGTAGGAGATATATTTGGTATTCCAATAGGCATATTCCAGATCGTGCTTGTTGTCGGATTGATTATTTACAAATGGCATGAACCGATTCACAAAGCAATTAGAAAATTAACTGATATTCTTTCTGTTAAAATTTTAGGTTTTCTTCTGATTGTTGTTCTTGGCCTGTTTTCCAGTGTAATGTCGGCTATTCTTGCATCAATCATTCTCGTTGAAGTAGTTAATGCAATGCCTCTGTCGCGAAAGTCCAAGATAGACCTTACGATCATTGCATGCTTTTCAATCGGGCTTGGTGCTGCACTTACCCCTCTTGGAGAA
>DUGS01000206.1 GCA_013331265.1 Methanosarcina sp. | reverse complement strand
AAGTTTCTTATGCTTGCAGGATATCACCTGGTCTCGGGTAATATCCTGCAAGCATAAGAAACTTACTGAAAACAGCCTTAATTTCTGACCTGTAAGAATTCCATATTATTCAATCTGTAAATAGTGTGAATGTTCATTGATTATTCTCAAAATAGTCCATGTAATTAAGGGCATTTGATTACCGCAAGTAATATATATGACTCGCAAATATGTCTATTTAATTATTGAAATGGAAAACTGACAGCAATAGTCTGAAGCCAAAAGCACATAGCCAGGATTTTCAAGTTCTCATAGAGCTGGCTGTTACCAGGGGTTATCACAAGTTATCTGGCGAACCTGTTGATTACTCAAGTTGAAAGTGATACTCCGAAAATAAGATACTTCAGAGTAATATTTTTATCAGCCCTGTAACATCACAAGTAATATATAATTCTGGCAAAAATTACCATTTAGAGAAGTTTATAGTAAGAGGAAACCCTTATGGTTAAAAAATCGGTTCATGAGATTAATAAAAAAATTGAAGATGGGAGTGTCAATGTAGTCACAGCCGAGGAAATGGTTGGAATTGTTGAAAACCTTGGCGTGGAAGGTGCTGCAAAAGAAGTAGATGTGGTTACTACAGGTACTTTCGGAGCCATGTGCTCTTCAGGTTTAATGCTTAATCTGGGTCATTCGGAACCTCCTATCAAAATTCAGAAAGCTTGGTTTAATAATGTGGAGGCATACAGCGGGCTTGCTGCTGTTGACGCTTACCTTGGAGCCGCTCAGATCTCGGAAACGCGCGGAATTCAGTATGGTGGAGCACATGTTATTGAAGATCTGCTGAGAGGAAAAGAAATCAATGTGCATGCAACCTCATACGGGACAGATTGCTACCCTCGGAAAGTGCTTGACACCAGAATCACCCTTGATGACTTAAACGAAGCAGTTCTGATCAACCCCAGGAACGCTTACCAGAAATATAACGCTGCAACAAACAGTTCTAAAAGGATCCTGAATACTTACATGGGCGAGCTTCTGCCCAATTTCGGGAACGTCACATACTCCGGTGCAGGAGTGCTGTCTCCCCTATCAAACGACCCCAGCTATGAAACTATAGGGACAGGCACAAGGATTTTCATGGGAGGTGCCCAGGGCTATGTTATAGGAAACGGAACTCAGCATTCTCCTTCGAGCGGGTTTGGGACCCTTATGCTTAAAGGAAACCTCAAGGAGATGAGCCCTGAGTATTTAAGAGCCGCCTCATTTACAGGCTATGGGGCAACCCTTTACATGGGAATTGGAATTCCTATCCCTATTCTGAACGAAAAGCTTGCGGCCGCAACTGCAGTGCGTGACGAGGATATCAATACCAGTGTTCTGGATTATGCTGTGGGCAGCAGAGATAAGCCTGTGATCAGGCAGGTAAATTATGCCGAACTCAGGTCAGGCTCGGTGCAGATAGAAGGAAAGGATGTTCCAACCTCTTCACTTTCAAGCTTCAAGAACGCGAGAAAGATTGCAAATGAACTTAAAGACTGGGTGAAACATGGGAAATTCTTTGTTAGCATGCCTGTGGAAAGACTTTGCAGCGAAGGATCGGCAAAGCCTATGAAGCAGACTCAGGCAGTACCTCTTGTAAAAGACGTCATGTCCGATTTCTTCGTTACTATCAAAAAGGACCAGACTGTTCAGGACGCTGCCAAAAAGATCTGGGAGAATTCTTTCAACCACCTGGCAGTAGTTTCGGATACCGGTGAACTGGTAGGAATACTTACTGCCTGGGATATATCAAAAGCCGTTGCAGAAAATATTTTTGATTCCGTAGAGAGCATCATGACGAAAAAGGTCCTCACCTGTGCTCCTAACGAACCTGTAGACCTTGCAGCCCGCAGGCTTGACCGCTACGGCGTTTCGGCAATGCCCGTAATCGATACTCAGAGAAAAGTCCTCGGAATTATCACAAGCGACAATATAAGCAAGCTCCTTGCAAGGAGGTACTGAGCATGAAAATAAAGATCTGCATCCCTACGGAAAGGATACATAACCCCATTATCTCCGAGTCTATTATTGAAACAGGAATCCTGCTTAATATTATGGTCGCAAATATTGACTCGACTTATGGAGAACTGATTGCAGACGTTAAAGATTCCAGGTTCGATAAGATAAAAAATGCTCTTGAAGCAAGAGGAGCAATAGTTTCAATTCTTGACCAGCCCATTCACAGGGATGAGGAAGAATGTATTGAATGCGGGGCCTGCATCTCAGTCTGTCCTATGAATGTTTATTCTTTTGATGAGGACTGGAGCCTCTGTGTGGACGAAAAGAAATGCATCCAGTGCGGCATGTGCATCAAGATGTGCCCGCACGGGGCTTTAAAGCTGGGAGAATGAAAAAACTGAACCTCAGTTTTTTCTCTTTTTTTCCTTTCTTCTTTTTTTTCCTTTCTTCTTTTTTTCAGCTTTCTATTCCGGCTATAGCATTCAAATAGGGTATAGGGGTGGATACCGATTTCTATTTTGAAACTCCCATTATTTATAGATTGAAACAAATAATTATAATGTATAGCAGGGTGATAAAAGGTGAAAGTCATCTGCTGTCAGAAGTGTCTGCGGTCTGAAACCCCCTTCTGTAAGAACTACATTTTAAAAGTTTCTCAGCAACCTCTGCAAAAACAGGTTTTTTCTCTGTATTTTATTCATTATGGGAGATAAAACAGGCGAGGGAATCATTACAACGAAAACTAAATCTTTACAAAGGAAGATACTTCACAAATTGATTTTGGAATCATTAAAAAGGGGAGCAAACTATGAGAATCTTGGTGCTTTATTCAGGCGAACTCGGAAAAAAGGTTATTCAGAATCTGATCAACCCGTCAACTTTCTGCGTGTCGTGCGGTGAGCTCTGCAACCACTGCCGCCAGGCAAGGAAATCTTATGCAAACCTTATTGTGGGAATTCATGAGTTTCCGGATGACCTTCCTCCTTTTATCGAAGAACCTTCCCAGTTCCTGCCTCCAAAGCTTCCGGAATGCGACCTGGTCCTTGCCATAGGGATCCATCCAGATCTCCTTGCAGCCATTCCTGAAGTCGTGCAGAAAACTGGAGCAAAAGCCGTAATTGCCCCTGCCGAGGACTCAAAGAAGACTCCTGCCGGTGTCCTTGAGCAGCTCAGAAAAGAACTTGAAGCCACAGGCATCGAATTCGAGGCTCCAAAACCATTCTGTGCCCTTGAAAAGACCGGAAAACCAGTTATAGATGCTTTTGTGGACCTCGGCTTCGGAAGGCCGGTGCTCAGGATAGAGATGAGCCCTGACGGGAAGATGTTCATAGGGGCAGGCGTGCTCAGGGACGCTCCCTGCGGTTCGACATGGTTTGTCGCAAAGAAGCTTGGATGGACCGATTTTTCGGGATATAAAGAGACCGTCTCAGGAGCTCACCATTCTTATCCCTGTACAGGAAGCATGGACAAAGACCCCCAGATTGGAGATACTATCCTTCACAAAGCCGGATATATCATTAGAGAGGCTGTGGAAGAAGGAATTGAGTGTGCAAAAAAAGAAAACGCCAGGTTTTCGGCAACCTGTATCAATGAAACTCCTGCCTTGACTTTTGAAAATTAAATAGAGAAAATATGAAGGCACAGTTTTTTTCCGTGCCTTTCCTTATTTTACCTGGCAAAAAGGTACTTCTCGGGTTAAGTATAAACACTTACGTTCGAAACTCTTTTTCCTGTCTGGGTCTGGGAATTAATTTCTTCATAGGGCTGTACTACTACGAATCCTTCTCCTCTGAAAATCATCTGGACTGATTCTCCAGTGCTCCTTCCAACGCTAGTTTTCAGGGAGAGATCACTTTTTACTTCAGGCTCCAGGCTCCCTGTCCAGGCAACTGTGGTATTTGGGTCAGTGAAGATCGGGCGCTCTCTGGTTACTCTGAAGGTCAAAGGTTCATGGTGGGTGGTGATAGCAATTATTCCCGTTCCTTCAAGTTTTACATTGTAAATATCACTTTCCATTACTCCTGAAAATTTTCTCATCATCCTGATATCCCAGTTGATAGAGTCTTCAATGGCAAGAATATCATTGAAGTTTACGCATATAGAGTCTTTTTCAAGCTTCAGAACCGAGACTTTCTTTCCTTTGTCCGCAAGGTAAAGTTTACCCACTCCTTCTGCTTTTATAAGGCTGACCCCTTCTCCTCCCATGGATATTTTTACCATCTTTCCAAGCCCGTGTTCGAGGGTTCCTTCTCGTGTAAACCGTATGTTCCCAGTGTATGCTGCCATGGAGCCCATTCTGGTCCATACCACACCTCTGAGATTGACTCCCAGCAGATGTTCTCGTTCCAGTTCAAAAACTCCTTGCCCGGGGGTTCTTTCTCCCGTGCTTTTGATAAAATCTTCCAACAAAACGCTGCCCATTTTTTACCTCTGGGTATAGTTTTATTAATTACTATTGTCTAAATAATTAATAGTTTTCAATAAATATAAATATGTATCCTATATTTCTTTGTACTTTATTTACATGGGTTTCTGCACCTGAGCAAACTCTCTGTTATTTATAGGAAGAAGCGTAAAACC
>DUGS01000135.1:4384-9475 GCA_013331265.1 Methanosarcina sp. | reverse complement strand
TTAAAGGCTACCTGAATAGTTACAAATTCATAACCTATAAAGCTGAATTCACGACTGAATTCAGGACTGGCGTTTACTGGTTAAATTTCAGGATTAGGAAACAGACATTAGAGAATAAAAGAAATTCAGGCTGATGAAAGAAATCGGGATAAGTTTCAATCCCTCTAAAACCTGATTTTAAATTTCAGTTTTCTTTCTTTATTTTTTCAGTACCTTTTAGATAGTACTCCCACTATCGCTATTGGCTATAAAGACCCCATTACTTAGAATACCACCAGGGACACTCATTATTCTGTCTTCTATCCAGATTCTGTAGTTCTCAGAAATCAAACATCCTTCTTCTTTCTGGAATATTGAAGTGTGTTTGTAATAGTCCAATTTTACAGTATCCAGGGTTTCTTCATACATTCCACATACTTTGAATTTTTTATCCATATAGACGTCAAACGTACCATCATCATGGAGGATGAAGTGGGTTGTTTTATTGCTGTATTTTCTGGGCATATTGGATCACACGTTCTAATAATTAGATTGTTGCACTGTAAGATTGTTACACGATTTACTTTTCAGCTCACTTTTCAGCTTACTTTTTCAGCTTCGTGCATAGGGTTTTTTGGTTATTCTACTTCAGGGATATAGAACATTCTGTTTTTATAATCCTTATAGAATTTAAAACCGCAACAAACCAAAAGATAATAATAAGTTTAGATTTCAACTCGTCCAGTCCTGCTTTTTACCCGTCCCGCGAAAAGAGAAATTAGAAATGGCATTTCAATCCTGATTTAACAGATCTTGTTTAAGGACATGCGGAACATGTGGGACATTAAAGTGCGATTAAGAGTACGATTAGTAAAAGTGTGATTAGTAAAAGTGTGATTAGTAAGAGTGCAATCAGTATAAAGTGCAATCAATATTTTTCGTAAAAGGAGAAACAGAAAAGTAACTATGATATTCAATTGAATTTAGGCCCCCCACACTCGTTATTTAATAATCAGCTATTTGTATGTTTATCCTATTTTTTATGTATGTATTCCCTATCATTCCCTGAAGAACAGCAGGCAGCTTCACGCCAATATCACAGTAAGAGAAAGTATTTTTTGTAATTTTTGTGCAGGTCGCCCCTTCATACATATAGAGGCCGATCTTAGCTTTTGTGATTTTATTTCCCTGAACCACGTTATCCCAGGTCTCACACAGCGTAACCGTTCCGTTAGTAATCTGATTATTCATAATGGTATTTCCGCTACAGGTTAAACCTGTGATATCAATACCACAATTATAGAAATAATTATTACGGACGGTATTGTTACAGCCTGCTCCCTGAAAATCGACACCGTTCTTCTGTATTGAGAAGCCGTTAATGACTGCTCCTCCCTGAGTCACCTTGAACCCATCCACTTTTGGATAGCTAGTTCCATTTTTGTATATGCTGACGAATTTCCCTGATATGGAGACACATTCGTTATACGTCCCATAGTCTACTCTGATAGTATCGCCATCATTTGCCGCGTTTACAGCGCTCTGGATAGTCTTGTATTCGGCCGTACTGCCTACATAAAGGGTAGCCGCTGAGGCTGTCCCTATTAGCAGGATCGTGATAAAGGTTGTTAAAATTAGTTTTCTTAACATGGTAAGTACTCCTTTTAAAGAAATAAAATAATATAACAATTTAAATTTGTTTATCTTTTTCGGAATTGAAGGTTCGATTTTTCGTTTTAATGGCTCCAATTCCTGAAGAAATTACCAGCACGTCCATGATAAGGAGATCCTGTGCTTCAATGAATGATTTATGGATCATATCCCGAATAGATATATATACAATTAACCATTAATTGAAAAATATGAAAGGATTTTCAATAAATATCGAACAGGCTACTCTGGAAAATGATAATTTCCGCAAGGTACTCTATACGTCAAAGCACAGCCAGCTGGTACTTATGAGCCTCAGGCCCGGGGAAGAAATAGGAATGGAAGTTCACGAGGAAAACGACCAGTTTTTCCGTTTTGAGGCAGGTAAGGGGAAGTGCATAATTGACGGCAACGAATATGAACTCAGTGACGGGGTAGCAGTTGTTGTGCCCGCCGGCGCTCAGCACAATGTTATCAACACTTCAAAAACGGAATATTTGAAACTCTATACGATCTATTCTCCGGCGCACCACAAGGATGGGATCGTGCGTGCCACAAAAGAAGAAGCCGAGGCCCATGAAGCCGAATTCGACGGCGTGACCACGGAATAAGATTATAAGAATAGGAATTAATCAAGCATTGAAAATGCAAAATAAAAACGGCTATTTTTTTCATTATTTTGTTAGATCTTGCTCCTGAACAGATTGGTCCCGAAAAACTGCAGATATCAGGAGTGTAAATGGCAAACTACTCCTGGAAAACTGCAGATTTAGGGAGGTTTAAAATGGCAAATTACTTTTTAAGGATTGTGAGCATATCCAGAAACCAATTTATTCCTGTATCCATAAGGGTTTCAGAACTACTTTCCTGAAAAGAATCTCGATTGATTATTTCAAATCGAGGTTCAAAGAAGTAATTTTTGGTTTTTGGAATCAGCTCTATAGATTTCGGAGGAAAATGCCGTTTTTCAAGCAAATCAAGTAAACTTGATTTTGCCTACTAATAGAAATACATCAATATATATAAATATTCGCATATTGTAGAATATATAATTAAAAAAGAAAATAAATAAAACAAGTAAAAATGAAAAACTCATAATATAATAAAACGAAAAAAATCCGAAAATAAATTAATGACTTCGTTTGTTGCGAGATTAAGGTTGCAGCAGCAAATATTTCAATCCTTAATTTAATGGATCATGCTCCTGGATCTGAAATGATTTGCCATGATGGCGCAACATTTCTTCTTTTAACACGACGGCATGGCAGAAATAATGACTTAGAAAAAAGGGCATTTCTTACGATTTATTACTGACCGATATACATATAATGAAAGCATAACAAATTTTGCACCTAAGTGGTATTATGCCAGAGATGCTAAGAGGCATTACAATCGATGACGTGACAACCTGGGATATGGATGACGCAATCTGGGTGGAAATCACGGAAAACGGTGGCTGGCACGTCGTGGTCATGATCGCAGATGTTGCAAAGGTAGTTTCAACGCGTTCAGAGCTTGATAGACTTGCAATGTCCCGGATCGAGACAAGGTATTATGCAAACGGTAACAGCCCGATGTTGCCCCGGCGGCTCGCAGACGAGAAGCTTTCCCTGTGGCCGGGAGACTCAAAGTATGTCCTGGCCGTGGATATCCTCCTTGGCACGGACCTGTCAATCCTCAAAACAAGTATTTTGTGGACTGTGATGACCAGCGAAGCCAGGCTCTCCTTCTCAGACATCCCCAGCATTCTCTCTGATAGGAAGCATACGCAGCACGTTCTCATCAGGCTTGCAAGCCAGCTCGCAAACGACCTATTAATGAAGCGCCGCAACCGTGGAGCTCTGGTGTTCTATGACGTGGGGAGGGGGCTGGTGACTGATGAAGAAGGATCGCTGAGGCAACTGAAACGCAGGGAAGATACCATAGGCTACGTTATCATCCAGGAGCTGATGATTCTCGCAAATATAGCCGTAGCAGAGTACTCGGTCAAAAATGACATTCCTATCCTTTTCCGTAACCATACGGCCCGAAGCGCCACCCCTGAGAGGGGAGACTTGCTAAAACTGCTCGAAAGCACAGCTGTAATCCCTGAGGCAAATATAGCTACCGTCAGGAATACCACGTACATGATGTTCAACAGAGCGGAATATGGCCCTGTCATTCTGGGACATTTCGGACTGAACGTTGGAGCGTATACCCACTTCACCTCGCCAATCCGAAGGTATGCTGATCTCGTGAACCACCAGCAGATCAGGGCATACATCCAGAATGAGCCTGTACCACATTCTAAAGAGGAAATTCAGGCAATTGCATCCCACATCAACCTGAAGCACCTCGAAAACGATAGGGCTAAAAGCGAGTATATGAAGGAAAAGGCGTATAAAAAAGCTGAATCGGACATTCTGGGAAACCGGATAGAGGATGCGAGCGATACAGATTTTGAGCGTATCACAAAATTTCTGATCCGCAAAGGGGAGGACTGCCCAGATGCATACTGCGATGCATTCCGGAAACGCCTTGGGAAGCTGCCGATCATCTGCGCAGGGCTGGTACTCCTGCAAGCCCCTGATGGGGAAAGATGGTCTGAGCTTAAAAGAGAATTACTGGAGGAAATGGCAACTGCACCTCAAAAAGCAGTTTCGATCTTCGACATCGCGCAACATATACTGGGCTGGCAGATGCCCGTATACGAAGTGACCGAAACAGCCCGCGGCAACCTGCCAGTATTCACCGCCCTGAGCGCCACCAGAGTCGGTAATAGAGAGTACAAATCCGATGCATACGAGGACATGACAAAGAAAGGCGCTATGCAGCGGGCATCTGTTGGCCTGCTAGCGGCAATTCTGGGCTTACCCGCTCCGGACCTGAAGACCAGGACGGCAGATCCCCAGGTCAGTAAGGAAGAAGTGACGATTAACACGTCAAAAGACCCAATTTTTGCCCTGCAGGAGTATTGTCAGGCAAAGAAACTTCCCTTGCCAGCTTATTCGTTTGAGACGGAAGGACCGACCCGAAAGCCTATCTTCACCTGTACCTGCACTTTTGGTTCCTCGACAAGCACCGCGCAGGCAGGAAAAAAGCAAAGAGCCAAACGGCTAGCGGCCAGAGCGATGATATATACTTTAGTGTCAGGGAGTTGATGTCGAATTCGAGGCTGTGATGAGAAGCGCCGTGGTCCTTTTAGTTTCAACCCTTGTTTTAGTGGGTCTTAACCCCTGTTTTAATGGACCTTGTTCTCGAAAAATTCTTATCCCCCATAGTTATCCCCATAATTATCCCCCATAGACTTGACAGTATTCGGAGTCAATAAGATTTTAGAACTTTCGGTACTGCCGAAAGGGAAGGTCGGAGAAGCGTTTAAGGCAAGAGGGTTACGAACTCCAGTAAAAAGTAAAAACTTGAACAGATAATGTATGATAAAGACAAAGGAAATATGCAAAAAAATTCTATGTAAAAAAATTC
>DUGS01000135.1:371-4144 GCA_013331265.1 Methanosarcina sp. | reverse complement strand
ACTTAATTTCTTTGTATCTATATGATTTAGTATATTCTTTTATCTCTTTGACCTCACCATTAAATCCCATTTTAAATTTATATTGACCATGTAATTCATCTGGATGAAGGCCCGATAAATCAATTCTTTTAAAATTGTTTCTCTTTCCATCCACTATGCTATGCCAGATTAAGAGTTTAGAAGCGTTAAGGTTATTGTATCCACGCAACACCGAAGTAATACCCAGATACATTGTATCTTTATAATAATAGTTAATTTGGGCTCCAATTTTTATTCCGTTGTATTCTGCAAAGAATAATCTGGCCATTTTTTCTGGAAAAAGGAGGTCACGCATTTCCAAAAAATATGAATACGGCAACAGAGCCCCCCTTATTTTAGTAGAATCATTATTATTTTGTTCGAAAATCCTATCAATTAATGCTCTTTGGAACACATTGAAAAATAAATCTATTTCTTCAATGTGGTTCTGACTTTCATAAATATTTACTCCACTTTTTGTAGCTCGCCTTATATCTTTACTGAATTGCTTTTTAAATCCCTTGCAGATCTCACCGAGGTCCTTATCGATGTTTACTACAGTAGTTTTTCTGCTTCTAACCATTTTATATCCGTTTTGAGTGAACGCCGAGTCCAGACAATTATGATAAGGATACATCAAATGACTGATAACGCTTTTTTTATTCTTACTATATTTATCAATTAGATCAAACATCAAATTGTAAATTTCATCGCTGTCGGTAATGCTAGAAAGAACACAAGGGCCCCCAAAACTATATACTTTATAATAAGGAGAGCAGCCTATCTGAAAGTTATTTGAAATAAATGGAAAATACTTAACAATTTTATTATACTCAAAAGCATTTTTCAAAAAAAAGGGAAAGATCCCAACTATTTTCTTTTCCTGCTCATCCTCAACTACTACTGGAAAAGCCTCAGACCCGAATCCCTTTTCAATAACTTCTTTCCACTCCCAGGTATGATAAAAGGTCCCATTCAGGCTCTCTTTAACGACATTATTCCACTGTGTTTTATCTTCGGGCTTAGCCTTCCGACAAATTATATCAATCCCTTCCAAAAATATTAAATTATTATACCCATGTGCTTGAGTCTTTCGTTTATTCTCATTAATACTGTTACCCAATTATACTTTTTGTATATTGATTTTCCATTTTGCTCATGAATTTCAAACAGAGTGCTTTACCGTCATAACTCCGGTTTCAATCTTTGTTTTAATGGATCTTGATCAGGAATTATAACAGTTTCTATTTTGTGTAAATCGTAAACACCGTTTCTTATCCGGCTGGGTGCAATACGAATAGTGATGTTTCAATCCTTGTTTTAGTGGATCTTGCTAACGAATAGGACAAATATTCAGAATAGATCAATGAAATAAAAAAGTATACAATTATTTATTAAGACTCGTCGTTAAAGAATCCCATAATAGAGTCATTGGGGTCCAACAAGATACCTAATTTGGAACTGTAGTCAACACTTGCAAATATCATATCAGAATCAATCTGGATCTGGTTGTTACTCATTAGCTTTTTGTATTGACCAACACTTATTGAAACAACATACTTCATAGCTTCAAAATACCTTTTGTTTTCGATTTCCTCAAGATATTCAAGTTTAAATTGCATTGGGACAACTTCAACTGATTGATAAAGGTTATAAAATTCTTCTTCTGTTTCTTTTTCATTTATAAAGGGAACGACTGTGCGATGGAACTTAGGAAAAGATTTTTTCACCTTCTCGAAAGATTCAAGATCAGAACCCTGATACCCATTTGAATAAACTTCGTCTACAAGTGTTTGAATTCTGCTTTCTCCCAGAATATTCTCTTTACTTAACAGTTCAAGACTCTTAGAAACTAATTCCTGATTTTTGTAAACATATTTATCCTTGTCAGATCCTTGCTCAAAAACATATACTGGTTTGATTATTTTTTCTTCCCATCCTTTTCGATTGACTCTTCCAAATCTCTGGATAAGGGCATCGAGAGGAGCTGGCTCAGAGAACAGTACATCATAATCAATATCCAGAGAAACTTCTATTGCCTGCGTTCCAACTAGAAGGTTCAGATTCTTTAACTTTGATTCGATCTCTTCTCTGTCTCTGAGGATAAACCTTCCATGTATTAAGCCGCAGTTTTCTATTCCTGCAGAGAGCAAGTTGTATATCTTCTGAGCCTGAGCGATGGTGTTACAAACAACAAGTACTTTTTTGTTATCGTCGAGTTCTTTTTGGATTAGGTCCAAATTATCTAAAATGTCTCCTTTAAGAACAGAAACCCTGTGTCTTGTAAATTCATCCAGTTCAAGTTCCGTAAATGAGATTTCTGTTGTTATTCCCAGTTCTCGCATGAACATTTCTTTAAGAAAAGAAGGGAGAGTAGCAGACATAATCAAAAAGTTAGCTTGATAACCTTTCAAAACCTTCAGTGTTTCAAGGATTAGAGCAGTGGTATGAGCATCATAAGCATGAATTTCGTCCATTATGAAAAGAGCATTTGACATTTCTGCAAGGTTTTGCTCAAAACCTCTAATTCCAAACATAGATTTAAGAATCTGATGTGGGGTTGCTATTTTATACGGTCTGTAAATTTTATCAGTGAGACTTTTTACTTCTTTTGCTTTTTTATTTGCAATCAGGTAATCTTCTTCGTCTTCAAAACTTCGGTACAGGTAGTACATAGCTTTTCCATGTTGAATACCGGTTAATTCAGGGTCTTTAAAATCCTTTTGAAGGCGTCTATACATTGCATTGATGCTGGCAGTATAGGGAAGCAGGTAAAAGACCCTTTTAGATCTGCCTGGGTTCTGGTTTGCATGACTCCAGAATAATGAAGCCTCTGTTTTCCCACTTCCCGTAGGTGCAATTAAAAAGGCATCACCTTTTGTTTCTAATGCTTGAGTCTGTGTTTTTCTCAGTTCGGAAAAGTTATATACAGATCTCATATCTTCAATTCCAGATAATACGCTGTATTTTCCCCCTGATGCTAGATGGTCGCAGGCTGTTAAAAAACCTTTAAGAAATATTCCGTACTTTCCATGCAGGGCTGTTAATTCACCATCTTCAAGCTGATTTTTGTAAGGTAGTACGGCATTTTTATACGAATCAGTCATTTCATCAATAGATATTAATTCACTAAAATTATTTAACTCAAAATCCAGATATTTTTTGCTGATTTCTGGAATTTTTCGCTGAATTTCCTTTAATTCTTCAAAACTAGAATTTAACTCCTGTAATTTTTCAAAATAGCGTTTTTTTCCAACTGGATTTGGAAAAGTCCCAAACTTTTCTCTCAAATAAGATACGTCTTTGTGGTGTGTAATTATAGCCATAGCAATGGCTTCTTTAGACCGATTTTCGTATTCAAGTCCAGACACAAAACCTGCAGAGAGAATTTCATGCCTGTATTTCCATTTCTCTTTTCCAGAGAGAGCTTTTTGAAATCCTGAAGCAGCCTTTCCAAAGTCATGGAAAAAAATGGAGTAAAAGAGGTGTTCCCAGAAATCCGGCACTCCGCAGATCTGAGGAACTTCAGGATATGAATCTTTTATGCTTTTAAAAACTTTAAGGGCGTTTTCGGTATGTTCCAGTAAAGTTTCATCCGGGCCTTTTTTTGCAAGAATTACCATACTTCTTCCCTTTATTCATCGATCAATTTTTGTGAAGTCATACTGCCTTTGTGAAGCCATACTGCCCAATCCATTTCCGGGTCAAATAAACACTTTTCAGGGTAAACAAAGAACTCATCCATCAAAAGATAT
>DUGS01000135.1:0-259 GCA_013331265.1 Methanosarcina sp. | reverse complement strand
TGCCCAATCCATTTCCGGGTCAAACAAGCACTTTTCAGGGTATGTGAAAAAGTCTTCCATCAGAAGGTAAGGTTTTACCCCTACAGCTTTTCGAGGAATAGTATCAGTAAAGTGACTTGGGAGAGCCTGCACTAAGCCATATGCTCCTTTAATTCCAAAAGGAAGAATGGTCTTTCCTAATCGTTTTCCAGCTTCTTCTTCAAGTTCCAATTCTTTAATTTCTGAAACCTTTGCCAGGTCTCCAGACCTGCCAAAAAGA
>DUGS01000036.1:4288-5928 GCA_013331265.1 Methanosarcina sp. | reverse complement strand
GGTCCAGCTCCTGGAAGGAGATGTCTGGGGACACAGGAAGGATATAAACGAATACTACGCAATTCCCTCTTCAGTAATCGAAAAGATTAAGGAAATGAAAATAGAAGGTAAAGACACTGAGGAGATTGAGAAAAAGGTTTCAAGGGAGAGCAAGCTGAACCCTGGAATGGTCGCTTATATCCTGAATAAGGAAATCCCTGCCTGAATAAAAACACGGTCAGAGCGCAGTTTGATGCGTCTAAACTTTTCATATGACGAGTAGGCTGAACTTGCCTGCTCGTCCCCTAACAAAAATCGTCATTTTTAAAAAAAGGTAAAGTATGGACAAAGTATAGAGACAGGGCTACCCATTTAGTCCCTTTCTTTGTCCTCTTCAGGGTTCATGAACTCGTCAAAACATGTGAGACATATACATTTATCGTCAGGCGATACTTCTTTAAAGTCCACATTGACTCCGCCAGGTTTTACGGTTCCCATCCTTAATACATAGAAATGCTCACCGAACTCGACTGGCTGTCCGCACCTCGAACATAAGAAGGGTGGGTTCTCAACCGAATCAGCTGCACACTCTATGCATATAAGATCGGACTTATCCCCGTGAACGTCCTTGAATTTTATTGGTTTCATATCCTGACTGGTATCGACGACCAGCACGTCTTCCATCAGCTCCCGACCACAGATATTACAAAATTCCTTTGTTTTATCGTCTCCCTTCATTATGTCGCCTCTCATTTCAGAAAATTTCTCAAATAATCCCGTATTTAGCCTTCAAGAGGTTTTAGTGTCCCCGTTTTTCACTCAAATAGTTATTCCCCTTTCAGGCTTATATTATATTTATATCGAACAAGATATTTAAAAATATTGATATTTTAATCTGTTATCACTTGATTCAGTATTTTCCACTCCAGAGTTTTTCCCTTTATTCCTGCAGAAACTTTATATAGAACATATCCAGGAAAGTTTGAATATTGAGTCTCCCTGACACATTAAATTTACAAGAAATTAGAGTAAACATATGAAAAAAGGATTTAAACACTAAATTCCCACGGTTAAACTGGCAAAGTTTCCTCTTTGTGACCCTGCTACCGGATTCCAGAAAAAGAATGTAAATTTTCCCTATAGCCAATTTTCCTCTACTTAAATGAATAAGAAAGTCTCATAAAAAATTTGAAGCTGGAAGAAATTATGGATTAAAATAAATAAATCAGTCTTAGCAAAAATTTATAGAATGATACAGAATAGGAACTGGGGCAAAGACAGAAAAAATAGCTTAGAAAAGCCGCTATTATTCGTTTTTTGCTTTATTATACCAATTTATCAAACATTATATAACCAATATCTTCGGAATACTATCCAAATAATATTAGTTCAATGAGATAACTATTTATAATAAGTGTAAGTACTCTATATCAAAGTACAATCGAAAAAGAACTTAACAGTGGGGGCAAAAAATGAGAATAAGAGTAGTTAGTTCAAGAGAAGAAATCTTTACACTTAATCCGAATGAACGTATTGTTCACCTGGCCTTCAGGCCTTCAAACAAGGACATATTTGGACTGGTTGAAACATGTCCGAAGATCGAGGTAATTCAGTTACCTAAATCTTATATGGCTACTGTCTCAAAGTCCATAGAGATGTTC
>DUGS01000036.1:1181-3959 GCA_013331265.1 Methanosarcina sp. | reverse complement strand
GGTCGCTTATATCCTGACAAAAGAAACTCCAGTCTGAATTCAAACATAATAAAAATATTCGTAGGTGTTTTACTGGAGATTAGATTGAATAGAAATGGGTTGATTCTTTCATTATCTAATCTCCAACTTAAATCTTGAGAGTTATCATTATTTTCTTGAAACTTTTTATTCACTGAGATTTTTTATTCATTAGCAGAATCTGTCAAATTGAAGACTGTATTGGGGATGTAGTATGGGTCCAGTACCTTTGGGTTCCTTCTTATTCCCAAGGCACTTTTTTTAATTCTTTCATCATAATCCAAATTTCTCAAAATAAACCTGCAGATTATTAGATTGAGTAATATAATTTATAAACTTTAATGCACGGGAATTACTAAATATAGATAGTAACCTTAAATATTAGCAAGATATTTCGTACTTGCTAGAATGAGAAGCTGGAAACCTTTTTTCATAAAAGAAAATCCATATGCCCTAAAAGTCTGTGAATAGGTTGGATGAAAATAGGATTTTAATCTGAGTTTTCAATAGCCTAAGAAGGTGTGGAATGAGGGAAAACCTGAGAAAATCTGGTATTGACTTTATTGGAGATGCGCCCTGGGGAACGCACTTCTGCCAGTTTTACCAAACCAGGGAAGATTTGATAAATATACTTGTCCCCTATTTCAAAGCAGGGCTGGAAAATAATGAATTCTGTATTTGGTGTACATCACAATCTCAAGATATAGAAGAAATAAAAGATGCTCTAAAAAAGGCTGTTCCCGACATTGATGTTTACATGGAAGAAAGGCAAATCGAAGTTGTTCTTTACACAGATTGGTACCTGAAAGAGGATGCTTTCCATCCAGAAAGAACCCTGAATTGTTTGAGTGAAAAACTCAATAGTGCTCTTGCAGAAGGATATGATGGTTTGAGACTGGGGAGCACTTTTTGCCCGGAAAAAGACGACTGGTATGATTTTACAGGATATGAAAAAGAAGTAGACAATGCAATTTGCAATCACCGGATAATTGCTCTCTGTGCCTATTCTCTTGAAAAGTGTAAAGCAGCTGAGATCATTGATGTGGCCATCAACCATCAATATTCTTTGATAAAAAGAGAAGGAATATGGGAGCAGATAGAAAGTCCAAGGCTCAAGAAGGCGGAAGAAACGGTTGTTCGAGCATTAGTTGAAGAACGGACATTGCAGCTTGAGAAAGCTTACACTTCATTAAAAGAAAGTGAAGAAAGGCTTGCTGAAGTCCAGAAAATGGCTCATATGGGAAGCTGGACCTGGAATATTGTGACTGGAGAACTGCACTGGTCTGATGAAGTTTATAGAATTTTCGGATGCGAGCCTCATGAGTTTGGCTCAACTTATGATTCTTTTTTTAAGTATGTACACCCTGAAGACAGGGACTATGTGATTGATGCCATTAAGAAAGGTTTAAGTAAAGACCCTAAGAGCATTGATTATCGGATTATCCTGCCCAATGGGGAAGAACGTACAGTCCACACACGGGCAGAAATTATTTTTGATGAAAACAACATCCCTATCCGAGCAAAGGGAATCGTTCAGGACATTACCAAGCGCAGGAAGGCAGAAGAGGCGCTCAGGTTGTCAAACATATATAATCGCAGTTTGATTGAAGCAAGCCTTGACCCCCTGGTAACGATAGGGCTTGACGGCAAGATCAAGGATGCAAATACAGCTACTGAGCTGATCACCGGATATTCAAGAGAGGAATTAATTGGGGCCTGTTCTTCGGATTACTGCATTGAACCTGAAAAAGTTATTAAAGCGTATCAACAGGTACTCGTTCTGGAAGAAATCCGGGACTACCCTCTTGAAATCCAGCACAGGGATGGGCACATAACTCCTGTTCTGGTTAATGCTTCAGTATATAAAGATGAAAATGGAAAGGTCATAGGGATTTTTGCATCTGCACATGATATTACTGAACGTAAAAAAACAGAAGAAAAAATTCAGATGCTAGCGAATGTTGTGGAGTCATCAGATGATGCCATAATAACCAAGTCTCTTGATGGCATTATCACAAACTGGAACAGGGGAGCAGAGCAAATTTACGGTTATTCTGCTGAAGACGTCCTGGGAAAAAACATATCAATACTTGAGCCGGAGAATCTTAAAGGTGAAACAAAACAGTTAGTTGAAAAAATCAAACAGGGAGAAAAGATCCGCCATTTCGAAACTTTAAGGTTAAAAAAAGACGGTGCATTAATAAATATTTCAATAACCTTTTCTCCGGTTCTTAGCGCTTCTGGAGAGCTTGTTGCTATTTCGACCATTGCGAGGGATATTACCGAGCGCAGGAAGGCAGAAGAAACACTCAGGTTATCTAACATTTATAACCGCAGCCTGATTGAAGCCAGTCTCGACCCCCTGGTAACTATAGGGCCTGACGGCAAGATTACGGACGTGAACGGAGCCACTGAACTGGTTACCGGATATTCAAGAGATGAGCTGATCGGAACGGATTTTTCGGATTATTTCACTGAACCTGAAAAGGCCAGTAAAGGATATCAACAGGTGTTTGTGCAGGGAGAAGTCCGGGACTACCCTCTTGAAATTCAGCACTGGAATGGACACATAACTCCTGTCCTGTATAATGCTTCTGTTTACAAAGACGAAAATGGGAAAATTATAGGCGTTTTTGCTGCAGCAAGGGACATTACCGAACGTAAAAAAGCAGAAAAAATATTAAAACAAAAATTAGGGGAACTTGCCCGCAAAAGAGAAATTCACCATAGGATCAAGAATAATCTGCAGGTAATATCCTC
>DUGS01000036.1:0-1025 GCA_013331265.1 Methanosarcina sp. | reverse complement strand
GAATAATCTGCAGGTAATATCCTCTCTCCTCGCCCTTCAGGCGGAAAAGTTCAGCAATAAAGAATATGTAAAGAACTCCGAAATCCTCGACGCCTTTCGGGAAAGCCAGGATAGAGTAGCGTCCATAGCTCTTATCCATGAGGAACTGTACGAAGGAGAAGAAACTGATACGCTGAACTTTTCACCGTATATTGAAAGACTCGTTGAGAACCTTTTCCATATATACAGGTTTGGAAATACAGATATCAAACTAAAAACGGATATTGAAGAGAATATTTTCTTTGATATGGATACTGCAGTCCCATTAGGGATAATTGTTAATGAACTCGTGTCCAATTCCCTGAAACATGCGTTTTCCGGCAGAAAAGAAGGAGAAATCCAGATTAAGATTCACAGGCAGGAAATATTCAGGAGTAAAAGAAGCGGCTATGGCAGCATCAGAGAAAGAAAAAGCAAGAGTACTGAGTTTACTTTAATTATCTCAGATAACGGGACTGGTATTCCAGAAACAATCAATTTAGAAAACTCAGATACTCTTGGGTTGCAGCTGGTAAGTATCCTGGTAGACCAGCTGGATGGAGAGTTTGAACTTAAAAGAGATAATGGAACAAAGTTCACTATACGGATCAGTGTGTTTGCACCGCAAGTGTGCCGGTAATTACAACATCTGGACCTTCCTGAGTGTTTTTTATCTTAAGCCCTTTTCCTTCCAGCTCAACTATTACTTTTTCAAGGACGGCATCTTCTTTCAGAAGGACTCTAACATTGACATGTTCCTCAGGTCCCAGTTCAAGTTAATCATTAACTATTGAGGTACTATTGAGGTCAGTTCAGCAGAAAGTTTCGATGAAGTCAATTTATCCCCCATATCCATTTTAACCGCTTTCCCATAAATATCTGGCTATCCCGCTCTCCTCTATATAGTTCGTGACCTGTATGAAAGTAAAAACATAATTGATAACGAGCTGATCTCCAATTCTCAGAAGCACGCTTTCCCAGATGGAACTAAAGGCTAAATATTCATA
>DUGS01000090.1:5324-8180 GCA_013331265.1 Methanosarcina sp. | reverse complement strand
TAAGTTACCTGCCGAAAGTAGGATATGATCCTGCCTGGCTTTCCTTTAACGGACTGTAATTTACTAGAATCTCGAAAGAATACAGAAAAATAGTAACAGAAAGTGTAATTTGTTCAAGCTGGACAGTACCAGAAGTTACAAAATTACCATCTTATAAGACATTGTTTAAAATGGATTTCAACACTTTTCGGATAAGTTCTTATTGGGTACTACCACCAGTACTTACGGTCAGTATCTTCTTATCTCTTTCAAGTTCATTTTTTATTCTGAGCGCATCTATTTCCCAAATCGAGTCCTTAGCTCCATCTCTAAGAATAATATCACAATAGACTGACTTTTTGACCTGAAGATCATTTTTCTCTAGCATTGCAAGGAAATTCTTATCCTGAATAGCTTGTTCAGTTACTGTGATTATATAAAAATTTTCTTTTTTAATATCGGGGAATACAGGGAAAGTCCAATTTGTCCCTTTATTTAACTCGTATCTTACATCCATAATTTTATCTTTGTCTACTAACATGTAATATTTATCTTCAAAGTAGTCAACATTGTAATCTATACTATAGTTCATAGTCATGTTATAGTTTTCAAGAATAGCTTTAACTTCAGATTCGGTAGTTCCATTTTCGAATTCAACAAATAAATCATTGACTTTCATTTCTTGATTTACGGTCAACACCTTCTCATTCACTCTAAGCTCATCTTTTATTCTGGGTATATCCTCATCCGGGTTCCAACTCATATATCTATCTTCAAGGTAGACATAACAGTAGATGGATTTTTTCACCTGAATATTATTTTTTTCCAGTATTGCAAGAAAATTTTTGTCTTGGACAGCTCGTTCAGTTACCGTCAACACATAGTTACTTCCTTTTTTTACAGGGATGGTTAAATTTATCTCATCAACCAATCTCTCTATATCCATTATTTTATCTTTATCTACCATTATGTAGTATCTACTTGGCATAATGTCAGAATTGTAATTTATACTATAATTTACGGGAATATTGCAGTTTTCAAGAATGGCTTTAACTTCAGATTCATTAGTTCCATCTTCAAATTCAATAAATAAGCCACCTATTTCTTTTCCTTGAACTGGTGTTTCCATATTTGGCATTTTAGTATCAACTTGTGTCTTAGGGTCAACTAGTGCACTTGCAAATAGTCCCAAGATTATTATAAAAGTTAGAACAACGATAAAAATAGCAATTCTCTTGCTTATTTGACTCAAATTTTCACCTCCTAAAAAAGAGGAGGGTTTTTAAGCCCTCACGTATATACGGTAATCTTCTGAACCAAAATCTTCCATATAAGAATTACCATAATCTTCAGGTAATGGATCGTCGATTGCCAAATAATAATCTGGATAGTCACTTAAGTATCCGCTACACACTCTGGAGTGTTCATCCCTTATACTTACAAAGGGTCTATTATTATTAATTTCAGAAACTGCGTTACTAAATGTAAACACTGAAACATATGTTGAATCAGGTTTATTTAATCCTGTACTTGGTCTATAGTAATTCAACTGATTATTATTTAAAACGCCCCCGCCAGAAGCATAACCTGGCCCCATCTTTTGATATATGAAAGTTCGGTTTATTGGGAAAATACTTTTGAACTCCATAAATTCCTTTTACCTAACTCCTTATAAGTTTTCTGTCCATTCCATCAAACTATCTGTTTTCACACCATTTTGAATCTGAAATCGTTCCTTAACTTTTGATTGTTTGATGGTGTGGAGAGAAGATACATATATGAGGACATTGCCCTAACTCATATTCAGGCATTCACATCAAAGAAAAAGCATCACAACTTAGCGCAATCTAAACCTATGTGTTATTGAGCTTTACTAATTTTGGACTTATGTGCCATTATAGGCTTTTCTAGCTACGTATAGCCTCATGGTAAGGAGATCTTACATAGGCCGTTGTGATTCCATCCCTACCATCCACTACGGGGCTATAAATCATTCCATTTTATACAGTTACAGAATTAGCGCAAAAAACAGCCAGAACTTCATCACATTGTTACTTTAAAAGTTCGGAAATTCGAAAATTTTTGTTCGAACTCCCCTAATGCGGGTATTTTCCGCCCTCACTTTACAACATCTTCGAGAATTTGATGAATATAAGACCGGAAATCAAACAGTATTATTCCTAGTAATACGGATTCGTTCCCAACCCTAGTGAAAAATAGGCCTGTTTCTCATGGAATTTGTTTTTACTGTTCGGTTCTCACCTTTTCCAGTACAATTTCGCGCTCATGATGCTGCACCATGATAGCATCCCCATCTTGCCACCCAGCATCCTCAGCCAGCCGTACTGGTATCGCAATCTGCTGCGTGTCGCCCATCACGACTTCGTCACGCGAATGATCATCTCCCGCAATTCTTCGGCAAGCCTCAATTCTGACAGGTGCTCCGCAATCTCTTCGGCGGTTGCTGCCACCTTTTTCGCTTTTTGGGCGTAGCGCTGGGATGCTGGTTTTGCTCATTTCCCGCCCCGGAGAAATTCTTGTGAGTTTGAGCACAGGCTCCGATTTTATTAAAGGACTGTTCTTCGGCTCACTTTCAGGTATTTCTTTCGGTACAACTATAATCATGATCCGCTACTTGAGGCATGACTACACAGGGATCTCCCAGACTTTCTGGCTAACTGGAGTAAGCCTGCTGTTTATGCTTCCATCCGCACTTTTAACTCCAGCTTCAGTCTTCTTCAGTAACTTCAATACTCTTTTTCTCTCCGGTCTGACAATCACCTTAGCTGCCATTCTATACCTCAAAGGAATCTCAGACATAAAGGCGCAGACCGGCAGCATTCTTGCCCTTCTAGAACCTGTATCAGGAATCTTCTT
>DUGS01000090.1:4957-5192 GCA_013331265.1 Methanosarcina sp. | reverse complement strand
TCTTGCCCTTCTCGAACCTGTATCAGGAATCTTCTTTGACACGGCAGTCCTGAAAAGTCCTTTTTATATCTCGACTTTCCGGGGGTGTGCGCTCATTCTTACAGCAGCTTATCTTGTGAGCAGAGAAGAAACCGGGGAACGGAGTTTGTCAAATGATTTTCATTCAGCACTCTGAATTTATGAACTGTATTATTTCGTAAAGTACCATTACCAGGAATATAATGGGTTATTTCAG
>DUGS01000090.1:4523-4746 GCA_013331265.1 Methanosarcina sp. | reverse complement strand
ATTTCAGGTATGGAATGAAAGTTTTTGGGGCACATGCCGTTAATTTTAAATATGTAATATACAATTGCCCAAAAGCTCTTTACCAGGAACCCTTCTATTTTTAATACCAAATTTTTGAATACGCAGGAAAAGCATGACAGACGGAAGCCCAATTATAGAACTTAAGAACCTGACAAAAGTCTATAAAAACGGTGTGGAGTTTCGCGCGCTCGACAATGCAAAT
>DUGS01000090.1:4121-4273 GCA_013331265.1 Methanosarcina sp. | reverse complement strand
TCCTTCGGGTTCAGGCAAAAGTACGCTTATGCACCTCATAGGTCTGCTGGACACACCCAGTTCAGGAACCCTTCTTATAGACGGCAAGGACGTAACAAAGATGTCTGATAAGGAGCGTTCCGCAATGAGAAACAGGATGCTTGGCTTTGTTT
>DUGS01000090.1:0-3936 GCA_013331265.1 Methanosarcina sp. | reverse complement strand
GAAACAGGATGCTTGGCTTTGTTTTCCAGTACCACCACCTGCTCCCGGATTTCACAGCTCTGGAAAACGTAATGATGCCGCTCCTGATTGCGGGAAAGAGCATGGAAGAAGCAAAGTCTATTGCTGAGAAACTTCTGAAAGAGGTCGGGCTGGAAGATAGAATGGATCACAGGCCAGGGGAGCTTTCCGGAGGGCAGAACCAGAGGGTCTCGGTAGCCCGGGCTCTTAGTTGTTCTCCTGCAATCGTGCTAGGAGATGAGCCTACAGGCAACCTTGATACGAAAACAGGAGATTTGATCTATGAACTGCTCCGCAGGCTGAACAAGGAATATAATCAGACATTTATTGTTGTAACTCATAATGAGGAGCTGGCTGGAAAAGCTGATAGGGTTGTTAAAATTGTGGACGGAAAAATAACGGGTCAGTGAGAGGAAAATAATGGAGTACGCAAAAGGAAGGATAGGCAGAGTCTTTACCGTCAGGATTGACCACGGGGATGACCTTATTCTGGAACTCATCAAACTTGCAGAAATGGAGAAGATCGAGTCGGCTGTGTTTATGCTGCTTGGTGCACTGAAGGAAGGAAAACTTGTTGCAGGCCCGAAAGAAAACAGAAGACCTCCGGAACCCATCTGGACCGGCTTTAATGATGCCCATGAGATTCTCGGGATAGGAGATATTTTCCAGGAGGACGGAAGGCCTAAAATTCACCTTCATGCAGGGACAGCCAGAGGAGATAGCGTCAAACTGGGCTGCCTGCGGGGGGAAAGTGAAGTTTTCATGGTTGTTGAGGTATTCATCTTTGAGCTGGAAGGAATTTCTGCCAGAAGAATTATGGATAAGGAGCAGGGCTTTGCTCCCGTGAGCTTTACGCAGGTCCCTGGTCAGGAATAACATTTCCAATAGAGTAAGAATTATAATATAGTTCGGAAATTGGGAACAATTAAAACTAAAACTGATTTATGAAAAAAATCAGATCTGGCAGGTTCCCTTATACCATTTTTAAGAAACTTATCTTGTAAACTTATTTTGAAGTTAATTGCTGTGGATTTGATTTGCAGTGAAGCTAATTTTGCATTATAATTTCCAGTTCCCGTAGCCTTTTAAGCGCAATCATTTTCTCTGTATTATCTCTCAAAAATTCCTCTTCGAGAATCTGTACTATTTGCGGGAACGGTACTGTTAACTTGTAGTATTTTACAGGTCTTCCTTTTCCTTTATTCTTCTTCTCGGACCTTTCATCCACCCAGCCCCGATCCCTGAGAGGTCGCATAGCTACACTCACTTCCGGCTGTCTGAGCCCGGAAACAAGTTCGATGTGAAGGGATCTGAGTTCCTTGCAGTCTTTTAAACACACAATTGCTGTAGACTCTGTCCTCGGGAGTCCCAGGCTCTGGAGCATATCAATAATTGAATACTCCTTTTCGGTTAAATTAACTGGAGAATCTTCGGTCATCGAGAATGAATAATACTTTCAGGTTTATATATTTTATGTAGATAAAATTAATTTTTTAAATAAATTGGATATTGTAAGCAAGTAAAAAAGGTATCTAACCCTAGTAAGGCTTTTTTTAGGATTTTTTGCATAAAAGAATGAGGGAATAAATCTCCAGAAAAAAATAAGCTTTGTAATTCTAACCAAAACCTTTAAAGCTGGTGTTTGCAGGAATAAACATCTCTTAAGCAGAAAAAATATCTCCTAAGCAGAAAATATACTTCCTGGAAATAAGAAGATAGTTTCTGCTGCTACATGGGATGAAAGTTCCTGAAAGCTAGAATAAGTATTTCCACTAAATGAATAACCAGCTTTGAGCGTATTAAACCCTTTAGAGTGAAAAAGGAATGTCTCATCTTAGAAGTACAGGCATAACTCAATAAATTTATTCGTTTGAACCGGATAAAGAATTAAATACCATTCGGACATGTAACGCTTAGATTAACTGACGCTTAGATAAAACTAAAAGTCAAGTTCAAATAACAGAATATATGTATAGATAGTCAGAGATTAGAAAGGGTGAAATGATGTCGTATATCGGTTTACAGCAGGATTCTGGAGAATATAAAATCCAAAAGATACATGCTCGGGAGATCCTGGACTCAAGGGGAAATCCCACAATTGAAGTTGATGTGTTTACACCTAAGGGATTTGGCAGAGCAAGTGTCCCTTCAGGAGCTTCCACAGGTACTAATGAAGCCCTTGAACTGCGCGATGCAGATCCCAACAGGTACGGAGGAAAAGGAGTCCTGACAGCGGTCAAGAACGTAAATACCATCATCCAGAAGGAACTGCTTGGGCTTGATGTACGAAGCCAGCGGGAAATCGATGAGCTTATGATCGAGCTCGATGAGTCCGAAAACAAATCGAACCTTGGAGCAAACTCAATTCTTGGCGTATCCATGGCAGTTGCAAAAGCCGCAGCTGACTCTCTTAACATGCCCCTTTACCGTTATTTCGGTGGTTCTAACGCTTTTACCCTTCCAGTACCCACAATGAATGTACTGAACGGGGGCAAGCACGCAGGAAACGAGCTTGCAATTCAGGAATTCATGATTCAGCCCAAAGGTGCAGAGACCTTCTACGAAGCCCTTCAGATCGGAGCTGAGATCTATCATACCTTAGGGAAGTTCCTTGAGAAAAAATATGGACGCTCTTCTACGAATGTGGGCTATGAAGGAGGATATGCCCCAAAAATGAGTGAGTCCACAGAAGCACTCGATGCTCTTGTTCATGCAATTGAAGAAGCAGGCTATACCGAGTCTGAGGTCACAATTGGTCTTGATGCCGCAGCAAGCGAGTTCTATGAAGAGGAATTCTATAATATTGACGGGAAGAAACTGGCTGCCCCTGAACTGCTTGACTACTACGTTGAACTTGTAAATTCCTATCCCATCCTTTCTATCGAAGATCCTTTCTATGAGGAAGCCTTCGAAGACTTTGAAGCCCTTACCAACGAACTCTGGGACACGATCATCGTAGGTGATGACCTGTTTGTCACAAACATTGAAAGGCTCTCAAAAGGTGTGGATATGGGAGCAGCAAATGCCCTTCTTCTCAAAGTTAACCAGATCGGCTCAATATCCGAAGCCTTTGATGCCGCAAGCATGGCTTCCAGAAACGGCTATACCGTAATCGTAAGCCACCGCTCTGCCGAAACCGAAGACACCACCATCTCAGACCTCGCAGTTGCAATAGGGGCTGAAATGATTAAGACCGGAGCTCCGGCACGCGGCGAGAGGACTGCAAAATACAACCAGCTTCTCAGAATAGAAGAAGACCTGGGTGAAGTTGCACATTATGTGCAGCTCTAACCCTTTTTTAATTAATTTTTTAATTTTTTTATTTACTTTTTTGAATCTTTGCTCCTTAATTTTGCCCTTAACCATTAGTCCTGATTCTTTAGTTTCATCGGGTTTTAGTTTCATTTCTTGTTTATCTTCTGATTTCCATTGACGCCCGACACTTGATTCTTGTTATGTTTTCTGACGGACAATTCGTATTAAATCAGCTGGTTCTACTCTGGACAACCTGAATAGTATTATCTGGAATTCCTGTCCTGCGTCGAGGCCCGGCTGGAGTCCGGCTGGAGCCCGCCTTTGAGAAGAATCAAAAAGCAAAGTTGTCCTCGCTTGCCAGAAAATTACTTTCATATACTTCCGGCAACCACATTTGATTTTTCCAATAAGTATCAGCGCCCCCGCCAGCTTGTCTGGCGGCCCTTTCCCATAAAGCAGACAGAAAGGAAAAAGTTGAAGAAGAAAGTTGGGAGGAGAAAAAGCAGAGAGAAGAATCTTAAGAAAACAATAACAAGCGATTAAAGCAGATTTGGATTGTTATTTGCCTACTTCTCTATTTTTTCACTTCATTTTGGAGCAGGCCGCTCTCCTTCGTCGAGCGTGACAAGAATGGTTCGGTAAAGCGAATAACATTGCACGGGT
>DUGS01000102.1:8285-13648 GCA_013331265.1 Methanosarcina sp. | reverse complement strand
TTCTACACCTGACTTTACCTCTTCTTCAACCTGCTGTGCAAGGGCTTTTCCATCTATGATACGTGACTCATAGCTTTCATCTGACACTGGTAAACCTCCTGTCTCCTCAATTAGTCGTAAACAGGAAACTTCGAACAGAGATCCCTTACCTTAGTGTTGATTTCTGACAGCAGAGCATCGTTTCCTGCATTCTTTATTGCAGTCTCAATGTAGTCGGCAACCAGTTCCATTTCTTTTTCTTTCATGCCTCTTGTAGTGCAGGCAGGAGTTCCGAGCCTCACCCCGCTGGTTACAAAGGGGCTGCGAGTCTCAAAAGGAACGGTGTTTTTGTTGGCAATAATCCCGGCTTTGCTCAATGCAGCTTCCGCATCCTTGCCTGTAATATTCATATTATTAAGGTTTACAAGCATGAGGTGGTTGTCAGTGCCGCCTGAAACAATATCAAAGCCTTTCTGCTTCAGACCGGAACAGAGAGCTTTTGCGTTCTTTACTGTCTGAACCTGGTCCTGCCTGAATTTTTCGCTCATTGCTTCCTTGAAGGCGACTGCTTTTGCGGCTATGACATGCATAAGTGGACCGCCCTGAAGGCCCGGGAAAACCGCTTTGTTTACGCCTGTTGCAAGCTCTTCAGTCTTAGAGATGATCATTCCACCCCTTGGGCCGCGAAGGGTCTTGTGGGTGGTTGTAGTAACAAAATCTGCATAAGGCACTGGGCTTGGATGTACGCCTGCGACTACAAGCCCTGCGATGTGAGCAATATCTGCAAGGAGGTATGCTCCGACTTCATCGGCAATTTCCCTGAACTTTTTGAAATCAATTACGCGGGGATAAGCTGAAGCTCCACAGACGATCATTTTTGGCTTGCATTCTTTTGCCATTTTCAGAAGTTCATCATAATCCAGGGCTTCAGTCTCTTTGCTGACCCCATAGGGTACGATGTTGAAGAGTTTTCCTGAGAAACTTACAGGGCTGCCGTGAGAAAGGTGTCCGCCATGAGAGAGGTCCATGGACATGATGGTGTCTCCAGGATGCAGAACAGAGAAATAAACAGCCATGTTAGCGCCTGAACCTGAGTGGGGCTGGACATTTACATACT
This sequence comes from Methanosarcina sp., assembly GCA_013331265.1. Taxonomy (GTDB): domain Archaea; phylum Halobacteriota; class Methanosarcinia; order Methanosarcinales; family Methanosarcinaceae; genus Methanosarcina; species Methanosarcina sp10923u. The sequence goes on along the minus strand of DUGS01000102.1, from coordinate 12,552 downwards.
TTGCTCCAAAAATTTTCTTTGCCCTGGCAATAGCGAGATCTTCGGCAACATCAACGAAATCGCAGCCGCCGTAATAACGTTTGCCGGAATATCCTTCGGCATACTTATTGGTCATTATTGAGCCCTGGGCTTCCATAACAGCCCTGCTCGCATAGTTTTCTGACGCGATCAGGTTCAGTTTGTGTTCCTGACGATCGGCTTCCTTTTTGATAGCCTCGAACAATTCCGGATCGATTTTTTCAATATAAGACATTACTGTCACCTTGTAATCCATGCATTTAAAACTTATTCGAAATCAAGGGTTTCTTGCTAGTGTTGCGTCAATCCTCAAGGACTAAAGGATTCTGAATAATTGTAATCGACTATATGCGACATTTTACTGCTGGCGCAACACTGGCGTAAATTGATTAAGTGTTAGTTTGCTTGTATTCTGGAGCTTTTACTAACATGAGTTAGTTGAAACCTGCAAGAACTGCTTGAAAGACTGGAAAGTCGGAGGGCTCAAAGTTCTGAACAATTCTTGAGCTTCTCAATAAGCGGGATTTATCAAGCAGCTTTACAACCTTCCAGATTAAAAGATCTCTAATTAAAGAGAACTCAAATTGAAGGAAATTTCCATACTGAGATTTAGAGTCATTATTTAGAGATCTCATGAAAATTCTCCTGAGTATCCTAGACTCAGAAAATCACGTAATATTGAAAGTTTTCGGTTGGAGTATGGTTACGCGTGTGTAATATAATTTCATATACTTATAACCATCAGAGTATAAATGAAGATACTGATGGGTAAAAGCTATTCCGTTTTGGTATGCTTTCCCACTTCTTAAAGAAGATTTTCAGATCTATCTGGCTGGAAATTACCGGATATTAATTACTCTACCTTCCGGTCTGGATATCGGTTTTCTTTACTCAGCCCTGCCTGATAAAACTAATACAATCCGGGGTTCCTTCCGTATACCTGCCTGTTTAAAGATCTTAATCAAGGGCTATTACGTTCCTGCCCTCGACTTTAAGTTTACCCTCGACAAAGAGCCTTACAGCTTCGGGATAGATAATATGCTCCTGCTCGAGAATCCTGTCAGTAAGAGTCTCTTCGGTATCTCCCGCAAGCACAGGTACGCACTTCTGGATAATAATCGGACCTGAATCGAGCCCTTCATCTACAAAGTGTACGGTGCAGCCAGCGACCTTTACTCCATATTCAAAAGCCTGTTTCTGGGCATGGAGTCCTTTAAAAGCCGGAAGAAGAGATGGATGGATGTTAAGGACCCTGTGCCTGTATGCATCAATTATCTCACTTCCCAGAATCCGGAAATAGCCTGCAAGCAAAAGAAGGTCCGTATCATACTGTCTGAGAACATTCAGAATTTCCCTGTCATATTCAGCTTTATCCCGCCCTTTGGGGTCAAGAAAGACAGCACTAATTCCATGATTTCGTGCGCGTTCGAGCGCATAAGCATCGGCTTTATTCGAAATAACCACATTAACTGCCGCGTTTTTTATGTAGCCCTTTTCAATGTTATCTATTATCGCCTGGAGATTTGAACCCCGTCCAGAGACCAGCACTGCAATCTTTACCGTCATTGAGGCTTTTAGATTGAAACAGTGATATATTAGGCTTTTGGAGTTTTATAGCTGAAAAACCTGAAGTAAATCGTAGCACATCAAGGGCCGCGGAAGAATCTCATGCATAATAAAGAATGAACACGGAAAAAGAGATAGGAACAGGAGAGAGAAATTGAAGTTAAGAAAGAAAAAATAAGTTTGTCTCAGGCCTTCCTTTGAATCCAGAATAAATAAAAAAGCAGTTTATTCCTCACTGATAAATAAAAAAGCAGTTTATTCCTCACTGTGAGTATCCTTGCGCTCCTCTATAAAATCAAGAAGTTCCTGAGAATCACTTATAGTGTCAAGTTCTTTCTTTTCTATCAGCACCGTATTTTCAATGGATTTCAATTTGGAACGCCCGTCAATTATGAACACGGACTGTGTTTCCGTAATGCAGGATATACTGCTCATCAGGTGAGCCCTCTTGATTACGGTTGTATTGAATTCACTTACACCTGTAAGGATGACTGACGACTTATCCCTTGAGATGGCTTTGAAAGGTGCCTGAGCTGTGGGGAGCACATCATACCCGAGCATTGAAATTGTATTGAGGATCAGGTCTTCAGGCAATGACATGCTGAGTTTTGCCTTTGGTTCTTCCTTTACGGGTTCTGTTTTCTTCCTCGGCTTTCTGCTTCCGCAGGATTTCAGGATATCTATGGGTTTTGCCAGTTCTAACCCGAAAATATCTTCAAGCTGGATCACGACATCAATGGATGCATCCATGCCTTCTTCTTCATACTTGCTAATAGTTCTTCTTGAAACCCCTACCATGGAAGCCAGAGCCCCGAGGGACATGGACTGGGTCGTTCTTGCCTTCTTCAGCAGATCTCCCTCTATTGAGACATAAAGCCCCCCGGGTGCTGCCGACACAAGCGGCCTGATATTTTCAACAAAGTAATCATAGAGGGTCTGGACGTTCAGGGCAAGAATATCATAACGCATGTACACGACACTGTCTTCAAGCATCTGGTCCCTTGTCTTGGCTCCGACAACGATAGCGGAACCTCCCAGATACTCAGCAAGATACTTCATCTCCCTTGCTGTTTCTTCGTTCAGCCCGTCAATATTAAATAAAACCTTGCAAAGTAATAGCGTTTTATCTTTCCGTGCGGCAACGTCAAAGCTCCTCGGGCGTATATTACAGCGGTCAGAGAGTGCAAAACCCGCACGTGACAATACATCAATAATTTGATGTATGAGAACCTCTTTTGTCATTCCACTATTAATTTCTGTTTGAACATCTATATATATATTTCTCCGACATTGGCAGGGATTATAGAGAAAAAACAAGTCGGAGAATCTCGAAATTAATGTACCCCCAGACTACAATTGCAGAAATATTAAAGGAGAAAACTGGATACGGAAAAATGATCATCGGAATTGACGATACGGACTCAAATGAAGGCATGTGCACCACATATCTGGGAGCCCTGCTGCTGGAAGAACTGCAGGAATATGGGAATGTAGAAACCCTCCCCCTCCTTGTGCGCCTGAACCCTACGATTCCTTATAAAACAAGAGGGAACGCAGCAGTAGCCCTGAAACTTAAAACCGACTGCCCTGAAAAGGTAATCGCACATGTAACATCCAGAATAGGAGAACTTGCACGCATGGAGTGTGAAAAGACCAACCCCGGTGCAGTATTTATTCAGGAGAAAGATTACGAAAGGATCAAGCCTGTACTCATGAGTTTTCTGAAAGAGGCTGTAAAGGAAGTAATCGAAATAAAGAAAGCAAAGGACCTTATTTCTGAACTCGGGATCGCCTCAAAGGGTTTCAAAAACGGGAGAGGACTGATAGGCGCCCTTGCAGCCTGCGGGGCAATGCTCAACCCTGAAAAGTGGGACTTCACTTTTGAACACCTGGCATACAGGCAGAAGGAGAGATGGGGAACTCCACGCGACGTGGATAAGGAAAGTTTCTTTGAAGCTGATAGGAAAACCTATCCTGAGACCTGGGACACTGTGGACCTTACAAACAGGCTTGTAGTCTGCGTGCCTCATTCGGCAGACCCGGTCTTATTTGGGATAAGAGGAGAAAGCCCGGAAATAGTAAACAAAGCTGCAGCTCTCATCCGGGCAGAACCTGTAGAGCGCTTTGCCGTTTACAGGACTAACCAGGGAACGGACATGCATCTTCTACCAGCACAGAGTATAGCTGAAATAAGGGACATGCATTCTTACAGGCTTGGAGGTACGGTTTCGGCAGCCCCGAAAACCCTTGAAGGAGGGCACGTCATTTTTGCAGTAAGGGACAGAAAAGGGGCCGAAATCGACTGTGCGGCCTTTGAACCGACAAAGAATTTCAGGTCGCTTATAAGAAAACTGATACCAGGAGACCTGGTCTCCCTTTCAGGAAGTGTCACCTCCGGAACCCTGAACATCGAAAAAATTGAAATTAAAGCTCTTGCCCCAATCTACATGGAAGAAAACCCGAAATGTCCCAGGTGCGGAAAACATATGAAATCCGCAGGGCAGGGACAGGGGTTCCGCTGTAAAAAGTGTGAAACGAGTTCCCTTTCAAAAGTCAGGTCTGAGACATATAGGGAACTTAAGCCAGGAATCTATGAAGTACCTCCATGTGCCAGGAGACACCTCGCAAAGCCGCTCGCAAGAGAAAAGCGCCAGGATGTAAGGATTTATCCTTCCCGGTAAGG
>DUGS01000102.1:0-8035 GCA_013331265.1 Methanosarcina sp. | reverse complement strand
AGTTAAATCGCTCCAGTTAAATCACTCCAGTTAAATCGCTCAGTCCTGCAAGTTCAGTACATTTCCGGCACAGGCGGAGCTTTTCTTTTATGTTCATTTCTTTCAATGCGCCTGGTAACAGAGTTTAGCTGTTCAGCAGAAACCCCGGTCTTATTCAGAATTTTTTCCGGTTCTGCACCATCTTCAAGCATCCTGAGCACTTCATCAACCTTCACGTACGAAATACCGAGATCTGCTTCATCGGTCTGGCCTGCCCATAGTCCAGCAGACGGTTTTTTGGTAATGAGAGGTTCCGGAATCCCAAGCCTGCGGGAAAGCTCCCATACTTCAGTTTTGTAAAGTCCGCCTACAGGTTCGATGTCAACACCACCGTCCCCGTATTTTGTATAGTAGCCAAGAAGGATCTCAGTCCTGTTTCCTGTTCCAATAACCATTCGGTTCAGCTGGTTTGCATGAAAATAGAGAATGGACATCCTGGTCCTTGCTTTCAGGTTGCCTCTGGTAAGCCGGTCTGAAGATCCGCTTTCCGGGACAGCAGCCATGAAAGCTGAGATAATGCCTGAGATGTCAATTATCCGGTATTCTATCCCGAGCCAGTCTGCCAGAGTTTTAGCATCTTCGCTGTCAACAGCAGGGGTAAGGCCGCTTTCGGGCATATGAATGCCAAGAACCCTGTCCTTTCCGAGAGCTTTTACGGCAAGAGTTGCGGAGAGGGCGGAATCAATTCCGCCGCTAATGCCTACAACTACCCCGCTTACACCTGCTTTGCCAGCCTTATCCCGGATAAAATCAATAATCCTGTTCTGTGCTTTTTCAAGGTCCATACTCTTAAGTCCCTGGAATTTATGAATCATACGAATTCAATAATCTCCAACTTGAGATTAAATAAAAGGCTGCTTTACTGGGGGGTCTGAATACTAACATCGGAAAGTTTAATTCAGACCTTGTTAAACAGTTTTATACACAGAAGCTGTAAATATATTAACCTTCCAGAGAAAACAGAGTGGAAGGTAAACTTATTTAATAAATGGAGAATATAGAAGACTCATCTTCCGGACATTATAATATAAATATTTGAGTGTTAAAATATACTACGCTATTGCCCGGTGCTTGAGCATCCAGATCTTGTACTTAAAGTACCTGAAACTGACTAAAGTATGTTTTCCGGAAGAGCAAAACGGAAACCGGCATGTATATAACCAGTAGGGAGCTTCCGGAAACTATGAGATTCACGGCATGCTCCGGAGTATATGTTACAGGACAAATTTTCCGGATGACAGGAATTAAAATAAAAAGAGCATCTAATATAGAAAACAGACAGTTAAGAATTACTTGATCCATAGAAAACGGCAGTTAAGAAGTATTCGATCCAAAGAATTCGAAAAAAGCCAATATCCCTTCATTTTATGTTCATTACCAGATAAATTACAATCAAAAAGACAACTATTTTCGGGATGATCCATGGAAGAAATACAGTTGAAGGTCGAAAAGGCATATCCTATTGACCTTGGAAGAGGAATTATCCGGCTTGACCCTACAGCGCTATTGAAACTTCAGCTATCTCCCGGTGACATTGTGGAGATAAGGGGAAAGAAAAAGACCACAGCGAAGGTATGGAGAGCAGACAGGCAGGACTGGGAACAGGGAATAGTGAGAATTGACAATTTCATCCGGCAGAACGCCGGGGTCTCCATAGGGGAAAAGGTGACCATTAAAAAGGTTGAAGCCCCGGAAGCAAAGAAGCTGGTCCTGGCACTTCCGGAAAGCATGACTCAGGGAGGACCCGAACTTCAGTTTGGGGAACATGCAAATGAGATTATAAAGCGGCACATCCTGAAAAGGCCTGTTTTCAGGGGAGACATAATTCCGATTATTAATTCGATGTCTCAGCCAATGACTGAGTCCCTGACAACAAGCCAGGTAATCCCGCTGGTTGCCGTTGATACAGACCCCTCAAACACCATTGTCCTGATCACAGAAGTCACAAATATTGAGCTCAGGAAAAAGCCGGTACAGGGCTACGAAAAAGCGACAAGAGGCGTCACAACATACGAAGACATTGGAGGGCTTGGGCAGGAGATCATGCGCGTCCGGGAAATGATAGAGATGCCTATGAAACACCCGGAACTCTTTGCCCACCTTAACATAGAGCCTCCAAAGGGGGTTATCCTCTACGGCCCACCCGGAACCGGAAAGACCCTGATCGCAAAAGCCGTGGCAAACGAGTCCGGAGCTAGCTTCCATTACATTGCCGGCCCCGAGATTGTAGGAAAGTTCTACGGGGAAAGTGAGGAAAGGTTAAGAAAGATCTTCGAAGAGGCAACCCAGGAAGCTCCTTCAGTTATCTTCATTGATGAGATAGACTCCATTGCCCCTAAAAGGGAAAACGTGACAGGAGAAGTGGAAAGGCGAGTTGTTGCCCAGCTCCTGACCCTGCTTGACGGGATGGAAGAAAGAGGGCAGGTCGTGGTTATAGGGGCTACCAACCGTGTGGACGCAATCGACCCCGCCCTCAGGAGACCAGGCCGCTTTGACAGAGAAATCCATATTGGAGTGCCTGACACCAAAGACAGGTACGAGATCCTGCAGATCCACACAAGAGGCATGCCAATTGAAAAAGATGAAGAAACCGTGGTAAGCGAGCCTGAAGTGGAAATCGGAACTGAAGCCACAGCTGAAATTGAAACCGAAGCCGTGGCTGCCATTGAGGTCGATGAAGCTGCCATAGAGAGAGAAAAGAAAGAGAAAACAAACCTGTATCTCATGTCCCTGGCTGAGAGGACTCAGGGCTTTGTAGGTGCAGACCTTCTGGCTCTCGTGCAGGAAGCAGCAATGAGGTGCCTCAGGGAAAACCTGCCTGACCTCGACCTGGAAAACGAAACAATTCCTCCTGAGAGGCTGGAGAAGATCTTTGTAACCAAAAAGAACTTCGAAGATGCCCTGATGGAAGCCGAACCTTCAGCACTGAGAGAGATCTTTGTTGAGATGCCTTCGGTTGGCTGGGACGATGTGGGAGGCCTTGATGAAGCAAAGAATGCGATCATCGAAGCTGTAGAGTGGCCTATTAAAAACCCGGAAAAGTTTGTCAAGATGGGAATAAAGGCTCCAAAGGGAATCCTGCTTTACGGTCCTCCGGGAACAGGAAAGACCCTGATAGCCCAGGCTGTTGCAAAAGAGTCAAATGCCAATTTCATAAGCGTCAAAGGGCCGGAGATGTTCTCGAAATGGCTTGGAGAGTCGGAAAAAGCAATTCGGGAAACCTTCAAGAAAGCGAGGCAGGTCTCTCCCTGCGTTGTCTTCTTTGATGAGATCGATTCTATTGCAGCCATGCAGGGCATGGAATCCACGGACAGCCGGACTTCTGAAAGGGTGCTCAACCAGTTGCTGACCGAGATGGACGGGCTTGAAACTCTCAAAGATGTGGTCATAATTGCCGCAACTAACCGCCCTAACCTGCTTGACCCGGCAATCCTGCGTCCTGGCCGCTTTGACAGGCTGGTCTATGTCGGGGCGCCTGACCGTAAGGGCAGGCTGAAGATCTTTAAGATCCACACACAGTATACACCTCTTGCAAAGGACGTGGACCTTGAGAACCTTGCCGGTATAACAGAAGGATATGTGGGTGCTGATATAGAAGCGGTATGCAGAGAGGCTGTAATGTTTGCCCTCAGAGAGAACTTCGATATAGAAGCGATTGAGATGAGGCACTTTAAAGAGGCCCTTAAGAAAGTAAAACCCACAATTACCGAGAACATTGCTCAGTTCTATGAAAAGATAGAGGAGCAGTTTAAAGGAGGCCAGAGACCTGTCGAGGCGGCTGGATTAGTGGGATACAGGTAAGATTTTAAATGAGTAACTCTTAAAAAGGAAGAGTTTATAAAGTATACCGGTTCAAACTGAATAAATGTAAAAAGTAAAGGTATTTAAACTGAAAAGCCAGCTTTACCCAAATCCCGCATAACACTGAGCATGGAGACAAGATAAGAATGTCTAAAGTATTTGCAAGAAACCTCCTCTTCAACAAGCAGGTGATGGCTACCGACGGAACGGAGATAGGAACGCTGAGCAATATTGTAGTTGAAATCAAAGGAGGACGTATTATTGACCTTGTGGTCAGCCCAAACCCCAACTTTGATGTATCAAGATACAAAAAAGAGGACAACTACATACTGGTTCCTTTCGACTCCGTAAGCGCCATCAAAGACTATATTATTATAGACAAAATGAAAGCAAGGGCATGAATTAAAAAACAGGGGAAGGAAAGAGATTTTCTTTCCTTTTTAGACCCTTTTTTTGACTTCCTTTTTTGACTCCCTTTTTTGTTATATTTTTCTTTTTCCCCCGAGTTGCGCTTCCCGAGTTGCGCTTCGGGAGCACGCGGTCCTTTTCGGTCGCTTCGCTCCCTCAAGAGGACTAATTTTTGGGTTGAGAGAATAGTGATCTGACTCAAGAGGACTTGAAGAGATACAGTTATGAATATCTCTAGCCTATGAAATCTAATTCACCATACTAAACCGTTCTTGTCACGCTCGACGCAGGAGAGCGGCCTGTCCCAAAAAATCAATAAGAAAAAGCCAGCAAATCAAAACACGGAAAAGCCTAAGGTTTGCTAAAAAAGTAGAATTAAACATTACTTGAAAATAATCTTGGGTGTTTACTAAGTCTTTTTTCGCAATCTCTTCTACTTTTTGGGTAGGGCCGCTAGGCAAGCTGGTGGGGCTTCCTATATCATGTGAACTTAAAAACCTGTTCTAGGATAGGATATTTTGCTGTCCTGCAAAGCCTTATTTAAGGCTGAACTTTTCTTTGCATTCTCTAAAGGAGAGACCTTTCTGTAAAAAAGAGAAAAGACCAAAAATAGCAATTCACATTATAAGATTGACAATTGAAGTTTTTATAAATATTTATCCCTTGAGCTAGCGGCTACATGGCATGTAAGAGTCAAATGAAATTTCTTTATTAGAGGCAATAGAGGCTCCATTACTGTCATGAAACATAAGTCAGAACTAACTGATTATTATAGAGGAATTAGAGTGACTTATCCCGATATCGATAAAGTTGAGAAGACAATAAAATCACTTTTGCCAGATAAAGAACATAGAATGATTTGTTTGTCTTTATTCCTGCAAGCACTCAATGAAGCAAATTCGTACGGAAATAACAAGTGGGGTGTACATTATCGTAGGGATGGCGTCAGGCTTCTAGTTGGTAATCTCATTATTTTTACTATTCACAAAAAAGGGGTTTGGTTAGCTCTTGACAAACAGTTGTTAAATGAGAAGAAAGATACTCGGGAATTATTAAATAAAAGTGAGTTGTGGCAGTGGGACAACGGGAAGTGGTCTGAGTATAAAGCTGTTCCGTCAATCAATGGATATTATACTCCTTCGAGTGAGGACTTAGAAATCTGGCCTATAATACGTGATTTTCACTTTGAGTATATAAAAAAAGTAGCAAACAAATATGAGTGGTTAAATTTTAAAAGCCAGTCAAAACACGCTCCTGAACTATTGATTTACTTAAAAAAAGAACTTGGGCAAAGTATTCCTGTCCCAAAATATGACAATACTCCGGGAGATAAAATTTTTGAAGGCGATGACATCTTTCAAGAAATTGAAAAATTTAATATAACCCACAAAGAGTTGCCTGAGACGGAACGTAAAGCAATAGTACAAAGTCGTATTGGCCAGGGGATATTCCGTTCTGATTTAATGAAGTATTGGGAAGAAAAATGTGCTATTACAGGATGTAAGTTAATTAAGATATTAAAAGCATCTCATATTAAGCCATGGAGTCGTTCTAATAATACAGAACGCCTTGATGTATACAATGGTTTATTGCTTGTTCCAAATTTAGATGATGTTTTTGATAAGGGTTATATCAGTTTTGATGATGAAGGAAAAATAATCATAAGTAATCTAATGAGTGAAGACGACAGGATTAAACTTGATATTCACTCTGAAATGAGAATTAGAAAAATAGAAAGGAAACATATCAAGTATTTAGAATACCATAGGCAGGAAATTTTCTTAAAATAAGTAGAAAATTATGTCCTCAATGTTTTTTGATACCTCTCCGAATATATTTTCCTCAAGAGGAAGTTGAAGAAGTAAAATTGAATTAAACTTTGGATAGTTGTCAGGGCGGTAATTATGAAATCTAGCAAGTATGACACTGCTTTTGTAAAAGAGAATCTGATGGGACCTAATGCAATCAGGATCATCGAAGAACTATCTGAATCCTTGAAGCTTGAAGAAGGAATGAGAGTACTTGACCTCGGCTGCGGGAAAGGATTAACTTCGATCTTCCTGGCAAAAGAATACGGAGTTACTGTTTTTGCCACCGACCTCTGGATCAGTGCAACAGAAAATTATGAACGAATCAGGTCGATGGGACTGGAAGATAAAATAATACCAATACACGCGGAAGCACACGATTTGCCGTTTGCGCAGGAATATTTTGATGTCGTCATAAGTGTGGATGCATACCACTATTTTGGAGTTGAAGAGGATTATTTGACAAAATATCTTGCCCCGCTTGTGAAAAAAGGAGGAAAAATAGCAGTTGCAGTCCCTGGATTGAAAAAGGAATTTATAGACGGAGTTCCTGAAGAGATGCAGCCGTACTGGTTTGAAGACATGACTTTAACTCTCCACTCTGGCGACTGGTGGTATAATTTATGGAAAAAGTCGGATTCCGTCAGCATAGATGAATGTAAGGAATTGAAGTGTCTGGAAGAGGCGTGGAAGGACTGGCTTTCGTGTGATAACGAATATGCCCGCAGGGATATTGGAATGATGGAAGCTGAAGGTGGGAACTACTTCAATCTGGTTTCTATCATAGCTACCAGATTGTAAATTTCCCTTGTAAATGTTTCCATTCAGTGAGCAGACAACAAGTTCAGCAGGGGAAAGTTTTGAGCGGAGCTGAGTCTTCAGTGCCACATCCCACATCAAAGTAAGGTGTAATCCGGCTCACCAGGGATTAAAACTTGCAAACAAAAAATAGAATCCTGCCTAAATCTGAAGGTCCGAGCAGAACACCCTGAAGTCTGAACCGTTATACAAAACAGATTCAGAATACGAGTATTTTTGGTTTAGCGAGATGAATCGTATTTGAAAGGAGTCTACGGATAAATGAAAGAGGATAATATAAAAGAGGATAATATAAAACACTGGGATAACGCTGCTGAAAATTATATTGAGAAAAATAATCAGGGAAAAAATTTTCATTCTCAAATATACCTGGTTGCGGTCAATGAATTATTAGAAAACGTAAACGGAAAACGCGTTTTAGACGCTGGATGTGGAGATGGCTTTTTTTCGTTAGAACTCGCACAAAAAGGAGCTCTTGTTACAGCTATTGATGGTTCTGATGCTATGTTAAACATAGCAAAACGCAAGCACACCCATGATAACCTTCAATACTATAATATGGATTTGACACGGAAGTTAACTTTTGAAGATAAGTTCTTTGACATTGTTGTGGCGAATATGTTACTGATGGATATTGCTGAAATCGAATTATTTATTTTTGAAGTTGCACGGGTATTGAAAAAGCCTGGCACTTTTGTATTCTCAATAACACATCCATGCTTCTTTTTAGGTGACTGGGAAGAAGATGAAAACAACACAAAATCGTATAAAAAAATTAGGAACTATCTGGATGAAAGAGTAGAAGAACTAAACTTTTGGGGTAAAACACTACACTATCATAGACCTTTATCAAGATATATGGATGCCATTGAAAAAGCAGGAATGTATGTAAGTTCATTTAAAGAGCCGATTCCCTCAAGAGAATCAGTAGAATCACGCCCTGAACAAGAGTATCACTATAGAATACCATCATTTGTGGTAATTATGGCAAAATCAATTTAAGAGGATATGGTAAAAACAATTTAAAAAAAATGCATCGTTATCCTTATAACAACGTTTTTAGTGCACGGGTGAGAAAAATAATAGATATGAAAACGAAAGGCATTGTAAGAGTTGTGTCATACGATCCTGAGTGAAAAAATGAATTTTTGAAAATAAAA
>DUGS01000091.1:7116-8230 GCA_013331265.1 Methanosarcina sp. | reverse complement strand
CCTGGCGGCCCTACCCAAAAAGAAGCAAGAAGTAGAAAGGAGTAAAAAAGAAACTTAAAAAGAACGTTTTCAGGTAAAAAAGTTATATTTATTCGTTTTGACGATGCTTTCCGGCTAATTCAGCTACAGTTTTTTGTTGTTTATTATTCTTTGGCTTTCTTCTTTCTCTTCTTTTTTATTGCGGGAAAGGCCGCTCTCCTGCGTCGAGCGTGACAAGGACGGTTCAGTATAGCTAATAACATTGCACGGGTCAGAAGGCCAGAAATATTTGTAACTTAGTCAGCTTGAGTTAACGCTGATATCTTTAAAAGAGCGTCTTTAAAAATGTCCCAAAAGCTTTCATGAGCCTCAAAGAGTTTCCGGAAAACATCAGCTTTCTCATAAGGACAGAGGGGTGGTCCATATCTCCGTATTCCGTGATCATGTTCAGGATGGAGGGGGTATTTAACGAGCCAATGAGTTCGTTCAGTTGAGTGTCTTCCAGTTTTCCCATATAGTCGTGGATTTTCATGCCTATATCGAGTTCTTTTGCCAGACCCTTTCGCCAGAGCCTGTCGTATTCGGAAAGCCTGCGTGCAGAGGTATCTCCTCCAAGGGCGGCTTCAGCTGCAACTTTTCCTGCAATTTTTGCTGCAAAAGCCCCAGTGTAGATCCCCCCTCCTGACGTGGGTTTAGTCTGCCCTGCGGCATCGCCTGCGAGAAGGACGCCATCGGAAAATGTTTTTTCCTGAGGGCCGATAGGAATTCCGCCAACCACAAAATCAGTCATGCCTCCTGCATACCTTGCTTTTACGTGAGGGTTTGAGTGCAGGAGTTTTTCAAGATAAGAAAGCGGGGAATTCTCGCCATTACCGCTTTTGCAGGCGATACCAGGCTCAAGTGCAAGCCCTATTCTTGAGACCTTTTCGTCAAGGGGTACGGTCCAGGCAAAAAAACCAGGGGCTGAAGAACCGGGAAACAGTTCTACAAAGTCGCTGTCTTCTGATGCATAGGGAGCTTCAATCTGGATTCCTGGAAGCACGCGTGCAGGTTTTCCAATGCCTGCATAACTGGCTATTTGGCTTTTTACCCCATCTGCCCCGATAACTACGGATGCGGATATGGTTTCGGGCTT
>DUGS01000091.1:6303-6920 GCA_013331265.1 Methanosarcina sp. | reverse complement strand
TTTCTTTTCCGCTTCCTTCTTTTCCGCTTCCGGTTTCAGAGTTCCATTTTTCAAATCCCACAGCCCTTGTTTTCAGAGAGAGATCAACGCCTTCTTCAACAGCCATTACTGCAAGGGCGCGGTCAAAGTTTTTCCTGGAAACGACATAAGCTTTTGTCTGCTTTCCATCAATAGGCAAATACTGCCCGTCAGGGGCGTGCACGAAAGCCCCGCGCACGGAATTAAACACAAATTCGTCAGAAGGTTTGAGTTCGCACTCTTCAACAGCTCTCGTGCTCAGAAGCCCTGTACAGCCTACAGGTGACCCTATTGAGGCGTGTTCTTCGAGCAGAAGGACCTTTGCCCCATTCTTTGCCGCATAGCGGGCAGCAGTGGAGCCCACAGGGCCAGCTCCTACCACAACAACATCATACTTCATACGACATCACATTTGAATAACAAATTAAGTTCGAATAACAAATTAAGTTCGAATAAAATTTCTGGCTTTTACTGGAAGCCTTAATTCCTTTCCTTCCATTAGACCTTAATATCTCAGAAGGTAAATATACACATGATCCATATCATTAATATAACAACTTAAATATAGGAGTTAAGTTATATTTGATTACAGGTTATAA
>DUGS01000091.1:384-6135 GCA_013331265.1 Methanosarcina sp. | reverse complement strand
GGTTATAATGATAAGTTGCATTTAATACCTTTTTAAAAGTATTGTCAGTTTTTCTTTTATCGAATCTTCGTTTCTCTCAAAATATTGATATATCGATAAACGCATCCTTGCAGAAAACTGAACGATAAGGTACTTAACCATTTCTTCGAAACACCGGTCAGGGCTTACATGCATCAGAAAAAAGAAAAATACCAGACTTCCAGCTCACAAAAACAAAAAAGAAACAGTCAGGACAGAAAGGGTCCGCAAACTCGCGAAAAACGGTCAGAATATAGGTCCCGTGACATTAAAAAAACCTCTGCCAGAAAGAGCTCTGGCTCTGAAAAACGTTCAGACACAAAGGACTTTTCAAAGAAAAAAACTGTCCCTCGTTTCGAATATGAAGATGATTACATTTTCTGGTGCAGGAAATGCAACCTTCCTCTTATAGGTGAAGAGTGCGGGACCTGCGGCGGCAAAGGCGAAATACTCCATCTTTCCCAGCCTGCCGATGTAAGGTTTTGTTCCCCTTATGAGCGTGAAGTCCTTGCAGGGCAGCTGATTTCTTCATTTGGCTGTGATCCCCTGGGAGACAGGCTCGTTCTCCTGAATAAAATCCCCGGAGAAGACAAAACTGATGAAGTCATTGTAGACGGCTTTATTTTCGGAGTGCTCAGTTTCGAACTTTCCGAAATGGATTACCGTTTTGAGCCTTCCCTTCAGGGAGCAAAAATTCTCCTCAAACACGCTGAAGGCAAAAAAGTCGAGATCAAGAAAACAAAAAACAGGCATCTTAATGGAAAAAATGTGCCGGCAGAGCTTATTGATTCTTTTGCCGGTGACATAAAAGCAGGGGATTTTGTCCTTGTGACTGCGGGCAGCTTTAGCGGATACGGTATTTCTTATATTGACGGTGCGGATTTTACAGACCTGGAGAGCCTGTCAAAACCCGAAGCTCAACCGGGGACCGGAGTTCAAGCTGAGGCCAGACCCCAATCTGAAGTTAGAGCCTCATTGGAATCCGAATCTTCCTCCGAAACCGGGGCAAAAGTTCTCAGGGTTAAAAAGGTTGACAGTAGCGAGGCTTTCCTGCATTCCGAAACTCCGGATTTAAAGGTATGCATAGAAGCTAACCGAAAGCACCTGCAGACCCTGGGGAAAAATGCCATCAATACCATCCGCGGAATTGTTTCAAGAAAAGAGTACAGGGATCTGCCTGTGTATGTGTCTTTCAGCGGGGGAAAAGACAGCCTTGTGGTGCTTGACCTGACAAGGGCTGCCCTCAAGAAGAGGGAGTTCAAGGCTTTTTTCCTTAACACGGGGATAGAATTTCCCGAGACGGTGGAGTTTGCCCGGAGTTTCTGCAAAGAAATGAAAATCCCGCTGGAAGAAATGAATTCGGGTTCTGCTTTCTGGGAGCAGGTCGAAAAGTTCGGGCCTCCTGCAAAGGATTTCCGCTGGTGCTGCAAGGTCTGCAAGCTGGCTTCGGCAGGGGACCTTAAGACAGGAAAAGGAACCTGTTCCCTTTCGGAAAAGGAGTCTGCAAATGCAGTTGCTTACTTGACGATAGACGGCAAGCGAAAACACGAATCGTTTTCAAGGGCAAGGATTGCAGCAAGTGAAACAAACCCCTTTGTCCCTGCACAGCTCAACATTTTCCCTATCCGGGACTGGCGTGCTCTTGAAGTCTGGTTATATATCCACTGGAGAGGGCTTTCGTACAACCCGCTCTATGACCTGGGCTTTGAAAGGGTTGGGTGCTGGCTCTGCCCGTCTGCCCTTGCTGCCGAGTATGCCAGGGTAAAAGAGCTGCACCCTGAAATGCATGCCAGGTGGAACGCTTTTCTGCTGGAGTGGGCAAAAAGCCGGGGGCTTTCTGAAAAGTTCGTAGAGCACGGGTTCTGGCGCTGGAAAGAGCTGCCTCCGAAAATGCTCAGGCTGGCAGACGAGCTTGGAATCTCTATCCTTGCGAAAGAAAAAGCTGAAGATTTTGAAATCGAGGTCGTTTCTGGAATTTCTCCCTGCAAAGCCGGAGGTTTTTCCGTCGAGGCAGGGGTTAAAGGCATCAGGGAAAAAGAAGCCGCAGACTTCATTAATGTGCTCGGAAAGACTGTTTATGCAGAAGAACTGGGTATGCTGCTGGTAAAAACCGGAACCGGGACTGTGAAGTTTTTCTCAAATGGAAACCTGCTTGTGAGTTCGGAAACAAAAGAAAAAGCTCTGAAGCTTTTTAAGGAAACGGCAAAACAGTTAGTGAGACTTTCCCGCTGTACAGGCTGCGGGATCTGCGAGAAAGCCTGTCCTGTCGGCGCAGTTTCAATAAAAGAAGGAAAACCGCATGTGAGTGAAGCCTGTATAAGGTGCGGAAAATGCATGGAATCCTGTGTGGTAACCAGATACTTTGATAAAATCGTTCCCGGGCTGGATGAAAAACTGAAGGTTTGAATAAAAACATGAACACTAAGAGCTAGGGCAGCATGGTACATCTCCACTGGAAAAAACCTATTTTCGCTATGCTCCCAAGCTGGCAGGTTGTAAAAGTCAGATCTCCAAGCCAACAGGCCGTGTCTCGCTGCTCCATTCTGTATCCCGAGAGATGCTCCGGGTGTCCCGTCCTGCGGAAGCTGGTGCAGTTCAGAATGCCGTGCATTAGATAATGCAAAAGTGACGCAGTTTTGGAGTCTGCCGGAAAAATTAACCTTATTTTGTCAACAACTCTCTTAACTAAATTTATTAAATCTGTAGAACGTGACTTGAAGTTTATATTAGAAAATTGTACAGATACTTATTTATTATATTATTTGTATGGGTAATAAATTTATTTCCGCCAGAATATAAAAATATTTTTTATACAATTTCATATATAAACATATAAGAACTTTTCATCAAGTGCCGAAGAATGTCGTGTACGTGAGTTATTGATCAATTCAAAAAAAGCAAGTACATTCACCTTATTTAGGGAAAATGTAGAGAGTACCTTGTGTATATGGGTACCTTGTGTATATGTTTGTCAATAACTCGCACCCACTACCCGAAGAAGAACATGAGAAGTAACACCAGAGTCCTGGTATGATATTAATCTGGAGGTTCGGGACATCACCGAGAGCAAACGGGCTGAGGATGAAATCCGGCAGGGGCGTCAAAGAAATAATGTGCAGCGAGCCACTTCCCTATTGCATCAAATCTGTGAGGATGATAAATGAATGCAGTCAGAGACATCCAAAAATGGCTGACATTCGGGTTGAATGCGGAGCAGGAAGATCGCTTTAGAAAGACCAGCTTTGGTGCAGACGTCAACCACGCCCGGATTTTCATTGTTCTGATCATCCTGCCCCTTATAGCCCTTGTGGTCAACGACTATATTTTTTTTGGGTTATCGCCTAAGTTCTATGGACTTTTAGCGTTTAGACTTGTTATCGTTACATACACTATCCTGTTCCTCAAAAGCCTTCCAAGACTTCCGAACTACCGGTCTTACGACCGGGCTGAATTCGTTTGGGCTCTCTTTTTTGCGCTCACTCACATCACATTGAATGCGACACGGCCTGCTGACTTCATCGCCCATACCATCTCTATAGTTCTTGCTATTTTCGTCATGGGTCTCGCCATCCCAAATCGGTTCACCAACCAGTTTATTCTGTCTCTGGTGTACACTGTCGGGGAGACATTGGTTATTGTACCCAGTTTTTGGATATCACCACAAACTTCTTTTGTGGTGCTTCTTAACATGTTCATCGCGAGTACCATTGCCATTACATCCAGCTGGCTGCTCCATTTCTGGCGCAGGCGTGAGTTCCTGACTCGTGAAGAAATACAAAAGGCAAAGGTGGAGACTGAAATGCAGCTCATTGAGCGTAAGAAAGCTGAAGAAGCCCTCACAAAAATCGAAACTGCCCGCAAAAAGGAAATTCATCACCGCATTAAGAATAATCTGCAAGTTATTTCCTCTCTTTTGGATCTTGAGGCTGAAAAATTCAATAATAAAGAACATATAAGTAATTTAGAAGTCCTTGAGGCCTTCAAGGAAAGTCAGGATAGAGTGATATCAATTGCCTTGATCCATGAGGAATTACATGAAGGTGAGGGAACTGACACGCTTAACTTTTCATTGTACTTGCATAGACTCATAAGGAATCTTTTCCAGACTTACAGTCTTGGAAATGACAATATAAACTTAAACACGGATCTTAGGGAAAATATATTCTTTAACATGGATATAGCAGTCCCATTAGGTATAGTTGTTAACGAGCTCGTTTCTAATTCTCTCAAGTATGCATTTCCGGACAGGAAAGCTGGAGAAATTCGAATTAAGCTCTTTAGTGAAGAAACAGGAAATGAGCCAAATAACAAAGAGGAACTTACCGGAAAAGGTATCAGGTATACTTTAATTGTCTCAGATAACGGAGTTGGAATTCCGGAAGAAATTGATTTGGAAAATCCAGATACTCTTGGTCTACAGCTTGTCAGTATCCTTGTCGACCAGTTAGATGGTGAAATTAGGCTAAAGAGATGTCAAGGTACAGAGTTTACTATCTGTTTTAGCACCAAATAAAAAAGAGACATCATGAGAGTTTCTGACTTTCTAAACTCTAATTCTTTAATTGCTGTTTTCATCAACCATTTATGACTAAATAGTTTTACTACAGGCATTTACTTATCAAGCGTTTGTATATTTCGCTACTCCAGGATTACGTTTTTGAACTGATTGAATCGATATATACACACATCATTTTATATATTAAGAAATTCTAACTGTTGTATAGCATGCCGAAAGATGTAAAATATGATAGACCAATTTTCCAGCCGGGATATCTGGACGGTGTGAGTCAACTAATTGCCAGTCGCTGGAAAATAGGAGCAGCTATTGCATTAGCTGTGCTTTTGTTCTTTGCTTTCCTGATCCTGCTGCCCCTGGCAGATGGAATAGTGCTCGGGATAGTCTTTGCTTATATTGCCAGGCCTATCCGGGTAAGGTTTGGAAAGTACAAAAAAATCGGAGCTCTGATCGCTAGCCTCTGCATTTTCGTCCCTATAGTGTTTATTGTAGGGGCCGGAATTATTGAGATCCTTAACCAGGTCTCCTGGTTTATTGACCACCAGACTTCAGTAATGAGTGGTATTCTGGATTTTATACATTCACTGGAAATTCCGGAAGCATATGTTGACAGGATAAATAATGTAATCTGGAACCTTTTTACCTCCCTGCTCCCTGCAGTTGGCAACGTAGGGCTGATCTCATATGCCCGGAGTATCGGGCTTTTTGTCATTAATTTTATAATTTCGATTCTCTTCTGTTATTTTCTGCTTGCTGATGGAGACAGGCTTTACTGCGCTTTTGTTGGCGTAATACCCGGAGATTACCGTCCCATTGTAAACCGTTATGCGGCTCACCTGGACCTGATACTGAAAGGGGTTTTCATAGGCAATGCCTATTCCGCTCTCATAGTAAGTGTGACTTCAGTGTTTGTCTTTTATGCTTTTGGATTTTCCCATGTACTGGCTCTTGCGACCCTGATCTTCATAGCCTCGGTTATCCCTCTTTTTGCCGGATATATGGTACTCGTGCCCCTGGCTATTATACGCTATTTTGATCAGGGGTTTGAAAGCGCATCACTTTTCTTTGTGGTCTCTTCCCTTGTTATTTACGGCCCCCCCGAACTTATACTCAGGCCTTTCCTTACCAGCCTTACGTCAAAGATCCATCCGATGCTGCTTATGCTTGCATTCCTTGGAGGGGCTTTCGTAGGAGGAATTGCAGGTTTTTTTGCAGCT
>DUGS01000091.1:0-209 GCA_013331265.1 Methanosarcina sp. | reverse complement strand
GGAATTGCAGGTTTTTTTGCAGCTCCCATTCTCCTGGGAGCGCTTGTTGCAGCTTACAGGGTTTATCAGGAGCAGGTCCATCCAGAACTGGTGGCTCAGGCTGACCCCTATCTCAAAAATATGGCAGAATCCTGCAAGACAGATTGAATAGCAAGACAGATTGAATAAATAGTCTTTAATGAAGCGAAAGGGATTGTTTTATATCATTG
>DUGS01000130.1:23898-24115 GCA_013331265.1 Methanosarcina sp. | reverse complement strand
CAGGTCAGGGGCTCCCTCCAGTTCCCCCCGAAGGGCTTACACACCTCGGAGGGATACATGGGATTTATGACACACTCTCCCTTCATCCCGGAGTCTGGTTCCTTTTCGGGTGCATCTTCGTTATATTTTTAGTAATAGTAAGAGAAGTCTATTATAAGAAAAAAACCAAGTAATCAGGGATTGTATGAGGGTCGCTTTAAAACTTGCATACATAGGC
>DUGS01000130.1:1199-23725 GCA_013331265.1 Methanosarcina sp. | reverse complement strand
TAAAACTTGCATACATAGGCACCGAGTTTCACGGGTCCCAGATTCAGCCGAATGTCGAAACTGTGGAGAAAGAACTCTTCAAGGCTCTTCGGAACCTCAGGATTATAGAAAGCCCCAAATCTGCTAACTATACCTGTGCGGGCAGGACTGATGCAGGGGTTCATGCCCTTGGGCAGGTTATTGCTTTTGATACGGACAAACCGAACCTGGCAATTCCCAGAATCGTCAACTCCGAACTTCCTCCAACTATATGGGCATGGGCTCATGCGGAAGTACCCTTCGATTTTGATGCCAGGAGACATGCGATTTCCAGACATTACCGCTACGTTCTGAGTGGCGAAGAGTACGACATTTCAATGATGAGGGAAGCTTCAAAACTGTTACTCGGGACCCATGATTTCGAAAACTTTTCCAGGTCAAATGGAGAAAAAAGTACGGTCCGTACTCTGGAGAGGGTTAATGTTCGCATAGATGGAGAAATTACAAAGATTGACGTTGTTGGTAATAGTTTTCTCTGGAATATGGTAAGGAAAATAGTAACTGCTCTTTCAATGATTGGAACGGGGGTACGTGATAACGACTGGTTGATACAGATGTTAAACCCCGAGATTTATGAGGAAGGAATTGAGCCAGCTCCCGCCTATGGGTTAACCCTTATGGGAGTAGACTACGGAGAGAATATAGATTGGATTGAAGATAATTACTCAATCCGAAGGGCAACTGACCAAAACTCCAAACGTATCCTCAGGCACAGGGTTATGGCTGAAGTGCTCGGGGAATTGATCTACCATGAGTAAGCAGGAAATGTAGTCTAATTTATTTATAAAATATAGTTTAGAATGATGTCTGTTTTTCTCCGATTTCTAAAAATATCCCCTGAAGCTAAAAAAAATTAAAGTTGTACTGCACATTCCACTTTCCCCACCTGCCCGCATTTACAGGTGGGGAATTTGCGGAGTTAATTTACGGAGTCAATTTTTAAACTTCTTCGGGAAACATATTATCGTAGGGAATGATTATATTTAACACTTCTCTTTTAGTTGTATTATATATAATGTTATAATACTTGTGATTCGTGTTAATATATATAAATAGTACCAAAAAAGACGCAGATTCATTTTTCCATATTTTGAGTACGATTACTGATATGAACTTAGATTGAAGGAGTAAAATCTTCCTTTTTTAAAAAGAAAAATAATGACCAGGCCCTCAATAAGATATAAACAAATATGAGAGCTCTTTTAGTAATGATAAAAATAATTTCACTCTAATTTAATATTACTATTTTCTATTTGAATTATAATTAGTATTACAAAATAGAAAATTATTAATTATAAGATGAGTAAGTACTGGTAGATGTCTTCTTCAGAAATCCAGATCAAAGAGATGGTAGCCAATAAATGGGACCTTGCATCCGAGACTTTTGATACCCATGCAGGGCACGGAATCCAGAGCCAAAAAGAAATAGATGCCTGGAAACATGCTTTTCTTAAGGTTTTTCCGGAAAAAGGTTTGAAAATTCTTGACGTCGGCTGCGGGACAGGAGAGTTAAGCTTACTGTTTGCTGAAATGGGGCATAAGGTTACTGGAATTGACATTTCCAGACAAATGTTGAATACGGCAAAATCAAAGGCTGAAGCCCGTGGAGCTGACATAACCTTTGGGGAAGGAGATGCAGAAAACCCTCCTTTTGATACATCTTCTTTTGACATTGTGTTCAGCCGCCATCTTCTCTGGACTCTCCCAAACCCAAAAACGGCCGTAGAAAACTGGAAGAGGGTTCTGCGGAAAAATGGAAAGGTTGTGATTATCGACGGGGTGTGGGACAGCGGAACCCTGGAATCCAGAGTCCGCAGAAGCGCAGGTGACTTTTTAACCCTGCTCATTGAGAGAAAAAATCCCAAAAAAGGACACGCCGGATATTCCGATGAACTCAAAGCCCGGCTCCCTCACGCCGGAGGGGTTCCGCTTGAAAAAGTAAAGGAATACCTGTCGAGTACAGGCTTTGAAAAGATACAGGTTTTTGACCTGAAAGAAGTAAGAGCGGCCCAGAAAGAGAACATGCCGTTAGGTGAACGAATTGTACGAAGTTATCAGTACTATCTCATCTGCGGCCGGAAATAAAATTCATTAAATAAAACAGATGGAGGTTCCGAAATGAAAAATAAAAGCTCCCCTTTGTTTATATTGTTAATTATCCTTCTGATCTGCTCCTTCCTGGTGGCTTCCGGGTGCAGCAGTACAGAAGAAAGCGACTCAAAAGAAGCTGTTTCCGGGATGGAAGTAGCCTCAGGATCTGATGCATCCTCCCAGCCAGGAGGAAGCTCAGAAGCCAACTCTGAAGGTGATACACTTGTACTTGGTGAAATGTGGGAAATAGATTCGATAAATACAGTTAATGGAGGCGGCGGAACGCTGATCTGTGAGAAAGCTGCAATAACCGAAACCCTTGTTGGCGCTAATGAAGATTTCTCCCTGAAACCCGGGCTTGCAACCTCCTGGGAGCAGCTTGACGAGAATACCTGGAAATTTAAACTAAGAGAGAATGTTACCTTCCATGACGGAAGCAGTATGACCGCAGAAGAAGTAAAGTTCACCCTGGAAAACGTCATTAAAGCAAACGCGAAAGTCGCATCCATGCTCAAGGTCGACACTATCGAGGCAGTCGATGAATATACCCTCAAAATAAAAACCAGGGAAATCAATCCCATTCTGCCTGGAATTCTCCATTACCCAGATACAGCCATAATAAGTCCCTCTTCTTTTGACGAATCAGGAGAGTTCGTAAAACCCATTGGAACAGGTCCGTATAAATTCGAATCCTTCGACGAGCAGACCAGAGTTCTGACGGTTGTTAGGAATGAAAACTGGTGGGGAGGAAAAGTCGGGCTTGAGAAGATGGTCCTTAAAGGGATACCTGACCCGAACACAAGAGCAATGGCAATAGAAAATGGGGAAGTTGACTTTACTGTTGATGTGCCCTACAGTGAAACGGACCGGATTGACGCTTTAGACGGCATTACAGTAGAGAAATACAAAACTCCGAGGGTTTACAAACTCGACATCAACCTGAAACATGAGCCTCTTGAAGATATCAGAGTAAGACAGGCCATGTCTTATGCCATTGACAGGCACGAAATCGCAGAACACGTACTCTACAATGTAGGAGAAGCTGCTGCTGGTCCTTTCCTGCCCACGATGGTATGGGCAAATAAGAGCCTGAGCCCATATACAAGGGACCTTAAGAAAGCTGACGAACTCCTGACAGCCGCAGGCTGGGTGGACACTAACGGGGACGGGATAAGGGATAAAGATGGAAAGCCCCTCAAGCTCAACATGATGACCTATTCAGCAAGGCCAGGCCTTCCTCCAATGGCTGAGGCTATGGCTGCCCAGTTGAAAGAGGCAGGCATAGGCGTAGAAATAGAAGTAATGGAAATGGGGTCAATTGATGACAGAAGGGAAAAAGGCGACTGGGACCTCTACCTTGCCGCTTACAACATTGCAATGGTTCCGGACCCGGAATATATCCTAACTAACTGGTACACGACAAACGGCACTGATAATAAACCGGGATATTCTAATCCGGAAGTAGATGCCCTGATAACGGAGGCTAGAAAAATCACGGACCTGGAAGAGCGCTATAAGAAGTTCAATGATGTCGAAGCCATCGTGAGCGAAGAACAGCCTATGATCATAGTGGCTTACTACGGCTGTGCAATTGTGAAAAAGGACTATGTAAAGGGCTATGTTTTCGACCCGACAGCCCACGATTACCGCATAAATGCAGGTATGTATATAGAGAAATAAAAAAGGAGGCTTGAATGGGTATAGATCTCTAGATCTATACCTCCACCCGCTAAAAATGACACGGACAGACCTGCACTCTTGCCTTCTGTTCGTATTTAGGAGGAAGCATGAAATATTTCTTGAAAAGGGCAGGGTTTATGGCATTTACGGTTTTTGCGGTCTGCGCACTGACTTTTTTTCTTATGAACGTGATTCCAGGAGGTACAGCTGAGCTAATTCTCAAGCACACACTTGTTGGCCTTGAGGAAAGTGCAACCGAAGAGCAGCTCAGCCAGATCTCAAGCAGGTACAACCTGGACGACCCTCTTTACCTGCAGTTTTTCAGGTGGGTAAAAGAAGCCGTATTGAGAGGGGACATCGGGACCTCCTATATCTATAAAAAACCGGTCCTTTACCTCCTGGCTCTGCGCCTACCGGCAACGGTCCAACTTGCGGGAGCAAGTATGGCGCTTGCAATAGTTGTAGGGGTAAGTCTGGGAATTTATTCTGCCCTCCGGGAGAACCGTATTTCTGACCATATACTGAGGATTGTAACACTTTTTGGGGTTTCAATGCCCGGTTTTTGGGTAGCCCTGATTCTTATTCTCATATTCTCCCTCAAGCTGAAACTTGTTCCTGTATCAGGCTACGGAAATCTGGAAAACCTGCTTTTGCCAGCAGCAGCCCTTTCTTTCCACTCTGTTGCTGCTGTTATGAGGGTTACAAGGACAAGCATGCTTGAGACCCTTGGGCAGGAGTATATCAGATTTGCAAAAGCCAAAGGGCTTCCTGTATGGAAAATAATTAGCAGGCACGCCTTAAAAAATGCCATGCTCCCCGTCATCACAGTTATTGGTTTTCAAATGGGAAGCCTGCTTGGAGGAGCGGTTGTGATTGAAAAGATCTTTGCCTGGCCCGGGATAGGAAGCCTGCTTGTGGACTCAATTTCGGCCAGGGATTTGCCAGTGGTCCAGGGATGCGTGCTTGCGATTGTTACGATGTTCCTCCTTGTGCATTTCCTGGTGGATATGCTCTACACGCATCTGGACCCTCGGATAAGGTACGGCTGATACTATGGATAATGCATTTGCTGATAGGTTAAGAAAAAAAAGCTTCTTACTGCCGGAAGCTTACGGAAATGAATTTGCAAAAAGAGTTTTTCAAAGAAAAGATATACTTTTTGCTCTGGCAGTCCTTTTGTTTTTTATCGGGCTAGCCCTTTTTGCTCCCCTGATTTCACCTTACGACCCCAATGCCATTGACCTGAAGAACAAGAACCTGAACCCTTCAGAAGAGCACCTTCTGGGCACAGATTACCTCGGAAGGGACCTTCTCAGCAGGGTCCTGATAGGGGCCCGGACTTCTCTTTCCATTGCCTCAGGGGTGGTACTGATTTCCCTGTTTCTGGGAACTGCAGCTGGCTGTGCAGCAGGTTATTATGGGGGGATTGTGGACGAAAGTGTTTCAAGAGTAATTGATATCTTCCTTTCTTTTCCCGGAGTCATCTTTGCCCTCACCATTATGGGAGTACTTGGGAGCGGAGTTTTCAACCTTATGCTCGCCCTTTCTATCGTTCACTGGGCAAAATTTGCCAGGATGATGCGGGGGCAGGTCCTTTCCATCAAAAAACAGGAGTTTGTCCTCTCAGCCATAACAGGCGGAGCCGGAGATTTTTACATAATCCGCAAGCATATTGTTCCCAATGCCATAGCTACTCTCCTCGTGCTTGCCACAATCGACTTCGGACATGTTATTCTCTCAATTTCCACCCTGAGTTTTCTAGGGATTGGGCTACCTGCCGATGTGCCTGAATGGGGAGCAATGCTTTCTGCAGGAAAGGAGTTCATGAGGACAGCTCCTTGCCAGACGATCTTTCCCGGACTTGCCATAACCCTCGTTGTTGTTATCTTCAGTATTCTGGGAGATGGTATGAGGGATATTCTTGATCCGAACCATGAGGGAGGCGAAATATATTGAGCCTGCTTGAAATAAAAGATCTCTCCATTGAATTCCCTGCAGGGGAAAATACTGTAAAAGCAGTTTCTCATGTCTCTTTTGAGATAAGGGAGGGAGAGACCTTTGGGATAATCGGGGAAAGCGGGTCTGGAAAATCCGTTATAGGACTTGCCCTGCTCAGGCTTCTTCCGGCAAATGCAAAGGTTTCAGGAACAGTGTTTTTTCAGGGACAGGACCTTCTTTCCCTTAAGCCTTCAGAACTCCGAAAAATCCGGGGAAAGAAGATCTCGCTTATGCCCCAGAACCCGGCCGGAGCCCTTAACCCAGTCCTGAAAAACGGGCTTCAAATGGAGGATGTGTTTGAGGGAAACAGGGCTGAAAAAAAGGAGGGAATGAAAAAAGCCCTGAAATTGATGAAACAGCTCTTTTTGAGAAACCCCGAAAAACTTTGTACCCTCTACCCTCACCAGCTGTCCGGAGGCATGAGGCAGCGGCTGACCGCCTGTATATCTCTTTCCTTTGAGCCCGAAATTCTGATTGCAGATGAACCCACAAAGGGACTGGACCCTGAGGCAAAGGCAGGAGCAGTTGATATTTTCAATAAAATAAAAACAGAGTATGAAAAGACAATGCTCCTGATCACCCATGACCTTGACCTGGCTCTTGAGGTCTGTGACCAAATAGCTGTGATGTATGCAGGAGAGATTGTGGAGCTGGACCTGGCTTCAAAAGTCCTGAGTACTCCACTTCACCCGTATACAAAAGGGCTTATCCGAGCTCAGCCCAGAAACGGGCTCGTACCTCTGAGTGGGCAGAGCCCTAGCAGGATAAAGCTCCCTGAGGGTTGTTTTTTCCATGAAAGGTGCAGGTACTCGGGTTTTGAGTGTTCCAGAAAGCATCCAGAAATAAAAAACTACAAAGGAGGTCTGATAAGGTGCCACTTCCTGTCCTTGAAGTAAATGGGCTGGCAATGAGGTTCAGGACTTCTGAAGTGTTCAAAAATGTCAGTTTCTCAGTAACTCGTGGAGAGACCCTGGGGCTTTTCGGAAAAAGCGGGTCAGGAAAAACCACTATTGGCAGATGTATTGTAGGGCTTGAAAAACCCACTGGAGGGGAAATCCTGGTACAGGGAGTGGATATACTGAAAATGGAAAAAAAAGAGTTTCGGAAACTGCGCCCTAAAATTCAGATGATTTTCCAGCACCCTGAAACTTCTCTTGACCCGCGCATGAAAGCCTTTGAAAACCTTATAGAACCCCTGAAACTCCATTCAGGGCTCAAGCGAGATGCCCTCATGAAACGGGGAGAGGAACTGGCCGAGCTTACAGGGTTGCGCCCGGAACACCTTGCCCGTTATCCTGGCCACCTCAGCGGAGGGGAGATCCAGAGGATAGTGCTTGCCAGGATCATGGCCTTATCCCCGGACTTTATAGTCGCTGATGAGCCCACTTCCATGCTTGATGTTTCAGTCCAGGCCCAGATCCTGCGCCTTATGCAGAAACTCCAGAGGGAGACAGGAGTTTCTTACCTGCTGATCTCCCATGACCTTGAGGTGTTAAAGAAAGTCTGCCACAGGATCGCCTACCTTGAAAACGGTACCATTACCTCAATTGAAAACATAAACAGAGGCATTAAAATATGACCATTCAGGAAAACCAGATAAAACAGACCATTGCCCGCATATGGGATGTCTCATCCGAGACCTATGACAGCCATGAAGGGCATGGGATCCAGAGTGAAGCTGAAAGAGAAGCCTGGAAAAATGTATTTAAAAATCTGCTTCCTCCAGGCAGGCTGAAAGTGCTTGACGTAGGCTGCGGGACATGTGAAATTGGGCTTTTATTTGCTGAAATGGGACACCATGTCACAGGCCTTGACCTTTCGGAAAAAATGCTTGCAAAAGCGAGGGAAAAAGCTTCAAGAAGAGGGTTTGACAGTGTTTTCAAAAAAGGGGATGCTGAAGCCCCTCCCTTTGAGGCAAGGTCATTCGATATAGTTGTTAACCGCCACCTCCTCTGGACTCTCCCGCATCCCGATACTGCGGTCCTGAACTGGAAAAAGGTGCTCAGGAAAGGAGGGAGGCTGATTGTTGTTGATGGGGTCTGGAATGACGGTTCACTCGAAACAAAGACGAGAAGGCTTGTAAGTGATTTTTGCACTTTGCTTGCGGAAAGAAGGAATCCCAGAAAAGGGCACTACTCCAGAGAAATAGACAGTGAACTTCCCAACCGGCACGGAGTCCCTTCTGAAAAAATGCTTGAATATTTCAGGGCTGCGGGGTTCAAAAACGTCAGAGACCTGGACCTGAAAGATATTATGGAGCTTCAGAAAAAGGAAATGCCGTTCAGAAAACGGATAGCCTATAACTACACTTATCATCTGGTCTACGGAGAAAAAAATTGAAGATTTGAAGCTGGATCTCAATTAAGGAGACTCGATCTTACTTTAAGGGTTTCCAACAATTGATGGAAGATAAAAGAGGAACTGGCCTCATTACTTAAGCCGACTGTTCCTTTCTTTATCATTCTGCGAGCTTGACAATAGCTGTTCTTTCAGCAATAACATTTCTGCCCTTGCGGTCAATAACCTTCAGATTTATTTCAGTACCTGCTTTGAAACCATAATTGTCAGAAGTGTTATCGTCCCCGTCCACACTAACTTTTACGCTGGACTCTGCGGTCCCTACTGCACTGTCCTGCCCGCAGAGGACAAGCCTTTCCCCAACATCCCATAAGCCATCTTCAATAGTGTCTTTGTTGTTAACAACATAGCATGTGGTATTTTTTCCTCCAGAATTCAAATCCAGGTAGAGGACGGAGAGATCCCCACTGAGAGGACTTCCTCCATGGCCCGGAATGCCCTGGAAAGAATTTCCATATCCGAAAATCCTTATCGATATAGAGTCTAATGGAAGGGAATCTCCTCCCTCATGCAGAAGAGTGATTCTGTTTTCTTCACACCTAGCTCTATCAGCTGTCGGCCCAACTCCATAAAGCCCTCCTTCACAGGATTCAAGAGTAATTTTTGCAACCAGTGGCTGAAGGTTTCTGCCTCCAGAGAGATTAACGCTGCTAGCAACTGCACCCACAAGTGCAAACGTGATTAACAGAAGGATAAGGGAACCAACAACAGGAGAGAAACCTTCCGGTACAGATTTTAAGAAATAAGAGAATTTATCCCGGATGTTTTCCCAAACCTTCATCAAGTAAAAAATATGTGAAACATGGATAAATAATTTCTCTTTTAACAAATAATATTAACATTTTGACGAATAATAGTTGAATTCAATTAAAAAATTAAAGATAGAATTATTATTTATCAAATATTTATTTCTTTTTTCTTTGTGTCTCCCTTTCGTATTCCTTTTCGAGCTCGAAGATTTCCCTAACGCTTTCAAGCTCCTTTCTGCTTCTGGAATAGCGTGAAAGAACCATAAAAACCCCTACGAGCAGAGCCATGATTGCGGCAAAGAAATACATGGGTGCAGATTCAACATAGTATTTTACCTGAATAGCTTCCTCATGTTCTCCCATTTTGGAAGAGATCCACAGAAGAGTCTGCCTTCCTTTCTCATCAAAACTTGTTTCATATGGTTCAGGCCTTGCTATCCCGAAAACCCTGTTACCCGTAACATAGCCTTCCGGGAGAACTACACGGATGAACTCGGAGTCAGGTTTCATAAATGTAAAACTCTGGGTCCCGGGCGTATCAAGAGTGTACGCAATAAAACCTGTGACCGGCTCCTTAAATTCAAGGTTTACTACCTTCATACCGCGGGTAACGTCCTGCGTGAGAGTATAATTCACTTCAGAAACGTTGCTGCTATTTGAGAGCCTCATGAAGGTATCTGAATTCGCAACAGTTTCGTTTGCAGGTTCTACCAGAAGTACAAAGTTTTTAATAGGGTCCTTATCAGGGCCCCCGCCAAGGGAATCAGGAGGGAAGATTTCAAGCTTGCTGCTATTTATGACAATATGGACAGCCTGCACTTCTGTTTTATCCTTCAGAATATAGTACGTGGTGGTATTTGCTGGAGTCCCATTGCTCCATTCGTCCAGAAAAGCATCAAATTCATAACTGGAGACGTTGCCAGGCTCATCCAGAGTGATCTCCTTTTTTTGATCAATACAGCCCGATATGAAGACCACCAGCAGGGCAAGGAGTGTAAATATACATTTTGTTTTCATTTTCACGGAAGAATTCTCCCTTGGGCTTAAAGCGATCTCTTTTCAGCCTGCAACATCTTTTAAATTATTTCTTCTTATTTAGAAGCTTGCAGGGTCTGGAACAGGTCAGCTTTTATCCTATGCTCTCTCTTCTTAATAAACAAAACGGATAATCTGTCAGAAGAAAAACGTGAACTTCCCTTTTCTATCTCCTTCATATGAAGGCTCAGGTTTTTGATTCATTTGAAGAACTCAAATATCTTTCTACCATAGGCCAGTCAATTTTTTTGATATATTTTGCTTGAAGCTTGGAAACATAAAGAATATTGCTGCCAATAAGAATTTTCATATCAGAGGGTTTTGGAGATGTTTCTCCAAGCGGAAGAAGCACAGGGCCGTCTGAAGACGTGGAAAGTCTGAAGTCCTGCCCGCTTTTCCTGATGTAAGCCCTGACCTTTTCGTCAATTGAAAATGCCGGAATCATATAACGCACCGTGCAGAAATTATCCGGGTAAGATAAATAATTACAGGTTATAAGATTGAAAACAACGGAATTTTTTCACTGATTATAAGAAACTCAGGAACAAAACCCTCAAAAACTGCAAAAGCTGCCGGGCAGTTTAAATTTGATGAAAACAAATTAGGAAAAAGATAACATGATGATGAAAGATAAAGGAAAACTTGTAATCTGGCCTGCATATATCGACCAGACAAAATCCAGAAGCAGTGGGAGGATAATCTCCCGAAAAAACGCCATAAAAGAGCCGCACCTGAATGAAATCAAAGAAGCTGCCAAACAGCTGGGACTTAACCCTGAAGTGGAGCCTGAGAAAGCCTATCCTAAATCCTGGTGGGAAGTTAGCGGAAGAGTGCTTGTAGACGACAAAGGCCCAAAGTCCGTTATTGCAAAACAGATTGCTTTAGCAATTAAAAAAAAGAGGGGCCAGGAAGTACCCTCACGTCCATGAATTATAAAGAGGAGTTTTAACCTCGCTGCTCATTTAACCCGGATAGACCGGGACTAACCCTAGTTTTCCTTTTAACTTTTTATAAGGATCTCTCATTTTATTTTAACTTTTTATAAGGGTATCTCATTTCTTTTCCGCAGTGCTCGCAGGATATGACAATGAATCCTTCTTTCAGTCTGTAGCGAGCATTATGTCCAGGCATAAGAAAGGCATAACAGTGCTTGCAAATCCTGCTTTTAATCTCCTTTGGAATACTAATCCTGTTTCTCATAGATATATTTCGTATGAGCTGCACGTAATGCCTGCTGCGCTCAGGGTTTTCTGGGAGCTCAGTTTTCGCAAGCTCAAAAAGCCGCCACATACGCTGAATGGCTATATTCTGAATAAGGTTTTTCTGCTGTTTCCTGGCTGCTTTGGGCATTGGTAAATCTATCCTGGTATTTTACTGGTATGGGAGTCCTGCTTCAATCCTTCTAAAGAAGTGAAAAATCAGGAGTCAAGAATAACTACTTTAATATCCGGGTTCTTGCTGTGTACAAGGGCTTTAAACCTTTCGGGATCTCCGTCAATTCCTTCTGAACCGTAGTGCATGGGAATGACAAAACCTGGTGATATAACTGCTGCTGCGCTGGCAGCTTCTTCTTCGTCCATAGTATACGTGCCACCGATGGGAAGAAGAGCTACATCGGCACTGATAGTATCCATCTCAGGGATAAAATCAGAATCTCCTGCATGGAAAATCCTTAACCCTCCAAGTTCTACGATATACCCCACTCCAAGTCCTCTGGGGTGGTAGGGTTTATTAATGTTATAGGCTGGAACCACTTCAATCCGGATCCCTTTGATCTCAAGGCCGTCAGCCAGAATATCGCCTTCCTCAACCCTCCTTGCGTCTCCCCTGAATTCAAGGGAGCAGCTCTCAGGAATAAGGGTGGTAGTGTCAGACCTCCGGACCTTCCGGATGTCCTCAGGGCTACAGTGGTCAAAGTGCTCATGGGTGATGAGGAGAATATCTGCCCTGTCATCAAAAGCCGGTCCTTCACCGATCTGATACGGGTCGATATAGATTTTTTTGCCATCCCCTTCAAGCAAAAACCCAGAATTTCCTAGCCATTGAATACTAACGCCTTTAATTTTTACACTATTCATATTATACACCTTCTGAACTCTATTCCCTGCGCCTGTCAAAAGAGCCTGTTAGAGAAACCTATTTCCAGGACAGGTTTAAAGGTCTTTTTTAATAAAACTTGGCTCAAGCACCCTATTATAGATCATCTTCTGAAGGTAGCAAACAACTGGTAATTTGATCACAACTGCTTCTCTCTTGTCTCCTGCACTGTGGACTCCTATTGATTCTTTTCCATCCGCTATCATGAAGAGTTCTTCATCATAATGGATCCCATCGATTACGATATTGTTTATGAAGTCTGCAAAATCTTTTGTAGTTTCTCTAAACTCAAATGGAAGCGACTTGAATCTGTCCGGTTCACTTCCAATAAGGGTTAACCGGCAGGTTTTTTCCAGTTTTTTCAGTTCTGCTTCAAACTCCTGGAAGAACCAGGGGCTGGATGCGAAAACAATCAACTCTTCTTTTACCCCACTGAGAATTTCACGGATTCTATTTTTTATTCCCCATTCACTCTGTATACACCAGACAGGAGAAGTTTTTGGAATCTCATAACTCAATTCATTGAGCTGGTCAAGGGTTTCTATTGCACAGTTGATGAATTCGTCTTTTATCTTGCCTATTACCTGCTTGGGGTCAACTGCACGGAAATATGTCGGCGAACCCTGTCGTACTTCCAGAAAACCTTTTTTTGCAAGTACTTTAAGGATCTCATATATTTTGGCTCTTGGCACATTCGTGAGTTCATGGACCTCCCTGGCAGTAGCCTCTCCCAAACTTACAAGCCCCGCATAAGCTTTGGCTTCATTTTCGGTTAGCCCAAGCGTTTCAAGGTTTTGAATTAACTGAGGATTGATTTGTGAATACATTTGTTACCCCTAAAGTAACAATAGATTTAAATCTTTTCTATCTATAATACCAGATAGGTTATAACATTAACCAACTATTCAGACAGTATTAATAAGAGAAATATATATATCCATATATTGAATGGGAACCTCCAGCCCAAAAGAAAAATCGGCAGGTTGAAGATTTGAAACAAGGTTCCTAAATTACACTTCATACTAAAAACTTAGAGAGGAATCAATTATTAAAAAATCTTTTGAAAAACTGGGGTTTTTTATTCAAAATAACCGTTTTTCCGTACTCCTGATCGCTTTCCTGTGTATAATCATAGCAACACAGGGAGCACAGTTAATCGAAATGAAATCAGGAACGGATACTTTTGTCGGCAAAGACTCTCCTCTCTACCAGGACTATGATCACCTTTATCAGAATATATTTCAGACTCAATCTATCGTGGTAATGGTAGAGGGCAATGATGTGAAGAATGCTGCTCTGATGGAGGCTGTAGATAGGCTGGAACATCAGCTAGAAGCAACAAATGGAGTAATTGAGACTACAAGTCCTGCTTCCCTGATAAAAAAGGTCAACTATCAGATGACAGGGAGAAGCGAACTTCCTGAAACCGATGAAGAAATTAAAGCTATCATAGATGGAAATCCTGAGATTTTCAGCCAGATTATTTCTGACAATACCCATATGGTAATTTCGGTAGTTATGGCTGGTTCAACCAGCGACAAAGCTCAGGAAGACATTCTTACTGCCACTGAAGACGCGGTCTCGTTTGCGAATTTTCCACCATCTTATAATGTAATTGTCACAGGCGACCCGGCATTCAGAATCTCCATGAACTATGAGATGAATTCCAGTATGGGAGTTCTTTTAGGGCTTTCAGCTGTATTTATGCTTATTGTACTGCTCCTTGTATTCAGGCATGCCCGCTGGTGTATTCTTCCACTGCCAGTTGTTCTCCTGGGTATTGTTTATACTTTTGGGGCTATGGGTTATGTCGGAATTCCAATGTCAATGGTTTCCATGTCTGCATTCCCAATCCTTATAGGTGTAGGGATTGACTATGCAATTCAGTTCCACAACAGGCTTGAAGAAGAGCTGATGGATAAAGGAAACAAAACAAGAGCAGTAATAGAAACCGTAAAACACACAGGCCCTGCAGTGCTTATCGCTCTGGCAATGACAGCACTTGGCTTTGTCTCACTTTTCACATCCACAGTGCCGATGATCCAGGATTTTGGGAAACTGCTCCTGATAGGCGTTATCATGTGTTACTTTGCTTCCATATTTGTAGGGGTTACAATGCTTTCAATATTTGATAGCTACTCAGACAGAAACCCCTTGAGGAAAATAGCAAAAAAAATAAAGCCTTTAAATCCGGAAAAAAAGAAAAAGCCTGAAGAAGAGAGTGAAAGCGACCGTCTAATAGGGAGAATTCTCCAGAAGACTACCAATATAACAATCAAATACGATGTTATCGTGCTGGGAATTGCATGCTTGCTCTGTTTTGGCGGCCTCTACCTCGATCAGTCCGTACCAATTGAGACTGATGTTCAGACTTTTGTGCCTCAGAATATGCCTGCCCTTGTGGATCTCAGACACATGGGAGATATCATGGGTGGGAGCGATGAACTGAATCTTATCATTAAGGTTAAGGACACAGCCAACCCGGATGTCCTGATATGGATTGATAAGTTTTCCGAACATGAAGTGGCATCCAATAGCCATATTTACAGCGCTTCGAGCATTGTAGACCTCGTAAAGGAATATAATGGAGGAGTAATTCCTGACACCAGCCAGGAGATAAAAGATATTTATTCAGAGATCCCCAAGGCTCAAAAAGACCGCTATATGTACGGGAAAAATATGCTGCTCCTGAATTTCAATATAGGAAATGCGGTTGCAGATATCAAGTTAACGGGAATTGAAGAGCTTACAAACATCGTCAAACAGGATATGCAGTGGATGCCAGCTCCACCAGGCACCACAGTTACGATTACCGGGAACTCAGTAGTCTTTATGGAGGTAATTACCGCTCTTACCAGCGGGAGAGTAACAATGACTTTCCTTGGCCTTTTACTCGTGCTCATAGGGCTCCTTATTGTCTACAGAGACTGGGTGAAAGCTCTCGTCCCTGTGATCCCGATGGTTATAGTTATCGGCTGGTCAGGAGGGGTAATGAGCTATCTGAATATCGACTACACTCCTTTAACAGCAACTCTTGGAGCTCTTATTCTGGGAGTTGGGTCCGAGTATGCCATCCTCATGATGGAACGTTACTTTGAAGAAAAAGATAGAGGACTGAGTCCTATAGAAGCAATCAATAGAACCAGTT
The DNA here is from genome assembly GCA_013331265.1 of Methanosarcina sp. Lineage (GTDB taxonomy): Archaea > Halobacteriota > Methanosarcinia > Methanosarcinales > Methanosarcinaceae > Methanosarcina > Methanosarcina sp10923u. The sequence goes on along the minus strand of DUGS01000130.1, from coordinate 8,530 downwards.
CCAAAATAGGGAGTGCAATTGTTGCTTCCGGAGCTACAACCGTATTCGGGTTCATGGCCTTGCTGGCATCTCCTTTCCCAATGATATCTGACTTTGGTACGGTTACGGTTATTGATATCGTGCTGGCACTCCTGGCAACCTTTGTGGTTTTCCCGCCACTTATAATCCTCCTTGATACCTGGCGCGATAAAAGAAAAGGAGCAAAGACAGCAGAAAAACAGCCTGACACAAAAAAACAAATTCAGGGGGCCGAAATATGATGCAGGTGCCCATAAGAAAATTAAGGCAAAAAATGATTAAAAAAGTTACTACGTTTACGTTAATTCTATTAATAGTATCAGTTACTGCCCTTCCAGCCCTTGGGGACGATGATGAAACAAACTTCATTGTTCTGGATCATGGGTATACTGTAGATTACTACAGGAGTTACGGAGGGCCTGTTATAAAGGCATCAATTACAGGAGACCCCGAGTTTGCCAGGGGAGAAACTGCAGACCTGAAGGTGAAAATCGCAAATACTGGAGTAATAGATGGTTTTCAGAGGTTGAATGCAAACCAGAAAAGAATAAACGACTCTATTGAGGAAACAATTGCACTGGCAGAGATGGAAGAAGAAAAAGAATCCACAACGGCAAAAAATGTAGAGGCTGCCCTTCAATCAAAAACAGAATACATTGAAGTCGAGCCCACAGCCAATCTCCAGAGTGTAGAAAAACTTGAAACAGGACATACATCAACCCTCAGTTACACCATCAAAATTAATAACAATATACCTGCAGGGAATTATGAACTCCTCCTGCCTGTGAGTTATCAATATCAGTCAAACGTCAGAACTGTAACTGCGGATGCAGTAAATCTCGGGATTACGGATGTAAAGTATGCAAGAGAGTATAAAACAAAATATGAAACTCTCAGAATACCCATTTCCATAAAAAGCAGGCCTAAATTTGAAGTAACGAATGTCACGGGAAACCTTGTACAGGGAGAAAGCAAAGTCATTGAGGTTACCTATAAAAATACGAGAGAAAGTGTAGCAGAAGATGCTTTAGCCCGGATAATCGTCATGAGCCCCCTGAGCGTTGAGAATTCTATAGTAAGGCTCGGAGATATAGGTCCAGGTGAAGAGAAGACTGCCAGATTTGAAATTACGGCAGACAAGGAAGCCCTTGTAAAGAACTACGGAATCAACAGTGAAATAAAATACATTGATGAAGACGGTGACACTGCTTTTTCAGAAAGTATGAAAGTGGACGTGCCCCTCAAAGCTACAGAGAAGAAATTCAGCACAACAGGAATAGTAATTATACTGATTATCGCTATCGCACTTTACCAGATCATAAGTGTACACCGGAAAAGAATCAAAAATAATGAGAATGCATCAGGTGATGAAAATGAGTAAAAATGGCTTATTTGCTACTGTCACAACCCTTCTGATCATTTGCTCTGCAGTCCTGCCAGCACAGGCTGCTTTTCCAGAACATTTCGACATTAGTAAAAATTATTATACAGTGCACGGAGGACCTGACCTCAATGCAACACTCATCGGAGACAACCAGTATTACAGAGGAGATACTGTAACCCTTAATATTGAAATGATGAATAAGGGCACAATTACAGGCTTTAAGTCCGAAAAAGATGTAGATTTCGGGGATGGAACGGGTTTGATGCTCCAGCAGACAGAAATGCAGTATGAGTCACAGGCTACAACAGCAGTAGGCATCCTTGCAACCCTTAAATCAGATGATCCAAATGTGAAGGTAAAATCAGGACCCCAGCAAGCAGGTACTCTCAAACAGGGAAAACAAAGTCCAAGTCCTACAAAGTTCACTATAGAGATTAATAAAAACGCTTCTGCAGGTACATATCCCCTAACTCTTGAACTTACATACCAGTACCAGAATAATGTTCAGTTAAGTGGAGATGATTTTGATCCTGCTACAGGTATTGTGACAAATAAGGAAGTAGGTATCTGGTATGAAAACAAGACTCAGACCCAAACCATAAATATTGAAGTCAAAAAAGAACCTTACTTTGAAGTTACAAATGTAACAGGTGACCTTTACCCTGATAAGGGTGGAATGCTTCGCGTCACATACAAAAATACCGGAGAAAAACCTGCAAAAGATGCAACCGTTAGAGTCAGTGCAGATAACCCCTTCAGTACCACTGACGACCAGGCTTACCTTGGGACTTTGAATCCGGGAGAAGAGGCTGTTGCTGTTTTCGACATGGATGTAGACGAAACTGCAACTCCTAAACCATATTCTTTGAACAGTGAGATCCTTTATGAAGATGCCGACGGGCACGACCAGATCTCTGACAGTATTAAGATCAACACTGAAGTCCTGCCTGCTGAAAAATCTCTTCCGGGATATCAGATAGGGACAGGTATTGCAATGACCCTTGCAGCTTGTTTCGTGATTCTCAAGAAAAAACTGCAGCAGAAATAAGTGGAAAACTGAAATTAGTCAAGAAAACGTGCCTGTTAAATAATAATTTTTACAGGCACATATGTTCTTTTTTTACAGTTTTTAAATAAAAATCTCAAAAATATATCAAATTTAAAAAAGATATTCAGTCTGAGATGTCAGACTTTTTTGAATCGGAATTATCAGACTCTTTTTCACTGGCAGCTTTTGCGACCATTACTTCAGTGGATTTTATGACCGCATAAATCCGGTCTCCAGGCTTTATGTCCAGCTTTTCAACTGCTTCTTCCGTGACTATGGAGGTCAGGACTGAAGGTTCGATCTCAATAGTGAGCTTCGAGACAAGCCCGTTTTTTTCGATATCAATTACTTTTCCGGGAAGCTTGTTTCGGGCCGAAAGCTTGAAACTTACGTTTTCCCAGGAGGTTTCGTCTCCTACAGCTTCATTAATCAATTTTTTGTTTGCCTCGTACTCAGCCAGCAGTTTTCTTCCGAGCTCAGTCAGGAAAGTGCCCTGATCTTTTCCCCCACGTACAGTAACTACCGCAGGCTCGCCGAGGGCGTCATTCATTTTTTTAAGCATCATCCAGGCATGCTTATAGGAGATTCCGAGTGTCTGGCAGGCTTTTCGGAGGGAGCGTTTTTCGTCAATTGTTTTCAACAACTCAGCTCTACCAGCACCCATCACCGTTCTTCCATCTTCGGTAAACCAGAGCTTTGTTTTCGCTTTCACAGATATTCACCTTTTTAGCGGAGTACATGAACAGAACTTACCTTAAACTGGGCATAGTACCGGGACACCTGGAGAAATGTTAATCTCTTCTGCCGACTGCCCGGGTTATAAGAGCATTCAGGGGACCCCGCAATCAACCTTTACCCTTACAAGAACTCCAAGTATCCAGACTTCCGTAACCCTGCCTGCAGAGAGTTTCTGATGCTGGATTGTGCGGAAGTTTTACTTAAAGCTATGTTTTCAGGTCTCGGAAAGGCAAATGACAGGTCTCCGACCTCTGCCTCACCTGCAGCATCAATAACTGCTGCAGTACAGTTAGTTTTTTCTTTTTATGGAGAGCTAAAAGCAGTTCTCTGGCACTTTCCTGAGTAAGGACCGCCCCTTAAATAGCAATCAGTATTAAGAAAAACATAAGTAAACCCAAGTTAATTTGCATTTATTTGCAAAAGGAAGTTCGTAAAACATCCCAGGAATAAATAGTATAATTGAAATAAGATTTACTTATCCATATTTAATAAAATGAGAATATATAAAAGCAAAGTGATCCTGAATAACAGCAAAATACTCCTGAATAATAGCAAATTACTCCTGAAGGAGTTATATTTTCAGGAAAATTTCTATAAAATGGATAATACTCACATAAATTACATTATTCTTTTAAAGGTGTCCTTATGGATGGTTATAATATTTTTCTTGTAATGCTTGCGGTCTATATAGCCTCACTTGTGGCTATTGGATGGTACTTTAATAACAGACAGAAATCGGTCACAGACTTCTGGCTTGCTGGCAGGCGGATAGGACCAGGAGCCCTGGGATTTTCAGCTGCAGCTTCCTGGTTAACAGCAGGCGGGATTCTTGCAGTTGTAGGATTTTATATGCTTCAGGGAATGGGCTCTATATGGGCCTTTGTAGCTCCTAACATCATAGCTCTCCTTTTCCTTGCTGTGCTTGTGCGGAAAATCAAAAACCTGCCTGCAATCACCCAGCCTGAACTTCTGGAACAGCGCTATGGGAGTATGGTCAGATGGCCAGTTGCCCTGATCATCACTGTTGTAATGATCCTTTTTGCAGTATCTGATATTACAGGGCTTTCCCTTGTGCTGCAGACCTTTTACGGCCTTGATCCTTTCTATGCTGCAGTCATTGTTGCAATTGCAGTATCTCTTTACGTAACCCTTGGAGGGCTGTACGCAGTTATCTGGACGGACACTATTCAGTTTGCTTTCCTTGCTATTTTCACAGTAGGGATGGCTTTCGCTGCAGTAGGAACAGTCGCTGATGGGAGCCTTAGCACTTCTGCGATAAGCGCTTCAGAGCTTTTTGGAAACGTGCCCGCAGATTGGTGGAATCCTTTCTCAATCGGCCTTCCCATGGTCCTGATCTTTTGCCTTGCCATTATCCCTGGATGGATTACGGAACAGGACCCCTGGCAGAAAGTCTGGGCTGCAAGAGATGCCAAATCTGCCAGTCTTGGAATGATAATTGGCGCTTTCATGATTACTGTGGTCTTTACGGCCTGCGCCGTGATTGCAATATCCCTCAATGCCATATATCCTGAAATCGCAGAAATGGGTTTTCCTGCAGGAATGGCACTTGCAGAGCCTGCACTTCTGTCCTTTGTCAGTGAGCGTTTTATCTCATCACCAGTAATAATAGCCTTCAGTGCAATAGGGCTTGCAGCAGCTTCAATGTCCTGTACGGACACTTTTTCAACATCAGGAGCTTCCTGTATCTCAAGAGACATTTACCAGAGATATATAAAACCAGATGCCACAATGAAGGAAATGATGCTGGTAAACAGGGGCAGTGTGCTGTTTATTATACTCGCTGCAACAGCAGGCTCATTCGTTATCCCCAACATTATTGATGCTATTCACATTGCAACCTTCATTGCAAGTTCTTCTTACTTCTTCCCACTAATGGGAGGCCTTTACTGGAAGCGAGCTACCAAAGAAGGAGCCTTTGCAGGTATGATAGTCGGATTTGTTGTTCAGGTAGCGCTTGTAGCTCTGGACCTTATAAAAACCCCTCCTTTTTCCCCCAATTATCTGGAAAGCATTCACCCGATTCTCATGAGCCATGGGGTTATCGTGGGAATGTCTCTGAGTGCGGTTGCTTTCTTTGGAGTTTCCCTGATGACAAAGCCTTCGAGCAGGGTAAATCTTGCACCTTTCTTCGAAGAGGAAGCCGAAGAGCTTTCTCGCCATGAAGCAAGAGATATCAACGAGAAAGATCCTGAGTACAGTGTCTTCCTTAAAAACCTTGATGAAAAAGTTACAGGAGAACGTACCCATCTTCAGCTTAACCTCAGGACTTCCAGAAATATTGTCTGGGACGAATTAATTGAAAAGCTTAAAACAGTATCTCCTGCCTGGGTAACACCTACAGGAATTGATTCCGTATACAGGTTGACCCATGGAGACATGCTTGCCTGTGTTGCGGTTACAAGAGGGACCGGAGAACAGGATATCTGGCTAAAAGCCGAACCAAAACTTGAAACTGTTGGAAGGCAGAAAAAAGAGCTTTTTACAGCTTATGAAGAGCTGAAAAAAGTGCTTGGCCAGAAAGGAGTAAAACTGGACTTTTAAAAACTTGAGTTTGAATAAATAAGGCCAAGGTTCTTGAACGAACCCTGCCTCTATTTTTTTGGATTAATTATTTCAGGAATACAGAGCTTTCTCAACAACTTTTTTTCCAAGCTGAACATCTTCCAGAGAGAAGACTTCCAGGTTGTAGACACCTCTGTAGTCCGAGAGCAGTTTGAGGACAGAAAAATCAACACACCCTTTTCCAGGTGCCATATGCTCGTCCCCATCGTATTTATCTGTCCACTGCCCGTAGTTGTCGTGAAGATGAAGGTGAATAATATACTTTTGCAGGGTCCGGACAAAAGTCCTGAGTTTTTCAGGGCTGCCCCCACAGGTCAGGTTGGCATGTCCGATATCGAGAGTAGCCTGAAGATGGTCAGAGTTCACAAGTTCTATGGTCCTGGATAGTTCTTCTGCTTCACAGCAAAAGTTCAAGGGGTCTGTTCCTTCTTTATTTTCAAGCCCCAGCATAACTCCGTAATCCTCAGCCAGAGAGGAAAGTGACTCAAGGTTATTGACCATTGAAGCAAAGGATTTGTCTCTATCGGGCCCAATTCTGCCAGGGTGAAGCACCACTACATTGGCTCCTGCCCTGTTTGCAATTGCCATGGACTCTTCCAAAAGAGTAAACTCTTTTTTCCCCATGTTTGCAGTATCTACCTGCAGAAATGCAGGATACCTGGGATCTGGCGCAAAATAGGGGGCGTGGACAGTCCCTGCAAAATAGTATGCTGACATTTCGTCAAGGATATGGTCAAGCTCTTTCTTTTCAAGTACCGAACCATTGTAAATTCCGAGTTTTGGGACATATAATTCTATAGACCCGACATTTTCTTTCAGATCCTGAAGGGGGCCAGCAAAAGATGAAGCTCCGAAAATCACGTACTAAGCAAGGAGATCAGATATAAAGTTCTTTTGCGGTCCTCAGTAATAGCCAGGAAATAGCCGGAAAATAGCTGAAAAATAGCCGGAAAATGACAAACTGTCTAAATAAATATATAAATTTAGGGAAATATCCTGAGCACCTAAGGGAAAAAGATAAGATTTTAACTTAACCCAGGGCAGAAGACTTAAAGTTAATATCAATACAGAAAAATAGCCAACATATTTATATATAATTAATTGTTACTCATCTCTCTTTTTGAAATATTTTATAAATAGATGTCAAATAACTATATAGGTATCTCCTTAAATGTATATTTTTAATGAGAAAATGGACAATTAAAAATAATTGCACCACTCGAAGCGGGAAAAATGTCCTTTTTTGTCCCAGAAAAAATGGAAGAACTTAGTGAGCTTTTTATTATATAAAATTTAGAAATATAAAAACCATAGCAGCATAATTGATTATTATAAAAATAGATAATATATTTTTAAAAAATAAATAAAAAAATTCATTAGTACCAATCGGAATCTTTATATGATACTGAAGAAAGTTTAATTTATTCTTTTTTATATATATGGTATTTTGATTGTTTTACCCGGCTCAGTACATCTTATAAAATTGATTGTATAATTTATAATCTTATAATAATATTTTAAATGCCTTCCTATTTCGAAAGGTTTATGAATGATCCTCTC
>DUGS01000130.1:312-1041 GCA_013331265.1 Methanosarcina sp. | reverse complement strand
TATTTCGAAAGGTTTATGAATGATCCTCTCCAATCCAAAAATTAACGTTCGTCATAATCATATTTCTTTGTGATGATGTGGCAGACAATTTTAAAAAAATGTACAGCGTCTTTTGGAATCCAGCTTTATTACATGTAATAAAATAAAGGAGGAAAATGAATGGAACCACTCATAAGCATGGGAGTGCTTGCACTTATAGGAGTGGCTGCGACCATAGCAGGTGCCTCGGAGGACCTGGAATCTGATATAGGATCGCAAAGTAACCCTAACTCTCAGGTGCAGTTAGCTCCCCAAATGATGTTTCCCCACAGGATATTTAACAAAGCGATATCTGGTGAGCCACCATCCAACGCATTAATGTGTTCGATCGGTGCAGCCGTTGCAACAGTATTAATTAGTGAGTTCACTGTATCTCCACTCTTTGCACTGGTATTTGGTTCCCTTATTGCAGCATGTATACATGGTACTTTTGCGGTAACTGCTACAATAGGCAGATGTGCCAGTCAGAGTCGGTTCAAGCAGCCGATTTATCTGGACATGATAAGATCTCATACCCCGGCAATTATGGGATATGCGTTTATAACAACGTTCTGTACGCTGGTAGTATCGTATCTGATGACCGTTGTACTAGGACACCCCTTCCCGCTAACTATGCTGGCTTTTATCTGGGGTATCACAATAGGTGCGATCGGATCGTCAACTGGCGACGTCCACTACGGTGCAGAGCGT
>DUGS01000130.1:0-199 GCA_013331265.1 Methanosarcina sp. | reverse complement strand
TAACTATGCTGGCTTTTATCTGGGGTATCACAATAGGTGCGATCGGATCGTCAACTGGCGACGTCCACTACGGTGCAGAGCGTGAATTCCAGCAGTTTGAATTTGGTTCAGGGCTGAACGCCTCAAACTCAGGAAACATTGTCAGATATGCCGAATCCGGGCTCAGGAATGGGTTCGACAACTCCTGGTTCTGTGCCAA
>DUGS01000183.1:5044-5254 GCA_013331265.1 Methanosarcina sp. | reverse complement strand
TGGGACCTCGGGACATCCCATCATAAGGAGCACTTTTGCGCCAGTCATAACATTTCATCTCTGAGGTATTTTATCTATAAGTATGTATGAATAAATAAGGGTTAATTCTTAATTTCAACCTTTGCAATTGAGATTCGGCGGGAACGCTTGAAACAAGACAGCGTTTAGATCGAACGTTTATCCATAAGTCCGCATTTCAACCCTTGTAAG
>DUGS01000183.1:4674-4849 GCA_013331265.1 Methanosarcina sp. | reverse complement strand
TCTGATTTTAACCATTCGGATATTATTAGTAATGAAATATATAAATTGCCGGGACCATCTTAGAAATAAATCCTGAAATCCTCCTATCTTCAAGGATAAACCTTTACTCGTGAACTCCCCCACGATAAAGCTGTGGAGCTTCCTGGTTCACCCCTCTCTCTTTTGAGAGCAAGTC
>DUGS01000183.1:0-4534 GCA_013331265.1 Methanosarcina sp. | reverse complement strand
CCCTCTCTCTTTTGAGAGCAAGTCCCCAGGCTCTTCCCGAGTTATAATTTTCATATTCATAGAAGAGTTCGTGAAGGTATTTGGATACAGTGTTGGTTGGATACAGTGTTGGGAGCAAAACCCGTGTAAGCTGCAATTTTGATAGGAGTTGCCTTTCCTGAAAAAGCTTCTTCATCAGCTCTATGTAAGAACCGATTACCAGAAACATATGCTTTGAATCCCTGTGCCCTTCATCCCAGTGCCTCTGAAACTTAGAAAACAGCTCAGAGTTTACCCTGGAAAAGTTCTGGAATTCATCAAAGACAAATACCAGCTTTTCCTGAATTTTAAAGATCAGCGAAAAAAAATCGTCCCAGGAATCCAGTCTCGGCCTGACCCCCAGAACTCTCTCCATTGAATCCTCAAGGTCCCGAGCAACAGCGCTTCCGATTTAGTCTCCACAAAAAGGTAAATGCTTTTTTTACCCCTGATAACCTCCCTAACATTACACAATTCCCTAACTATACTTTTAAATACAAAAACCCCCATGCACTGACTCATATATCACAATAAAATATAATCAAACCTTAATTATTTTCATACAATTCACCAGTCACTATCATTTCTTCAAAGGAAAGATTCACTAAAAGGAGCACTTCAATGGTAAAACCCGAAAAATTCATTCCGAAAGCAGTTGAGAAAATCAGCCAGGAGATAAAAGATGGAAAAGCAATTATTGCACTCTCCGGCGGTGTAGACAGTTCTGTTTGTGCGGAGCTGGCTTACAGAGCTATTGGGGATAGGCTGCAACCGATCTATATCGACACAGGGCTCATGAGAAAAGGAGAGACCGAAAGAATAAGGCATATTTTCTCCCACATGAATCTGGACGTTGTTTATTCAAAGGACAGGTTCCTTGCAGCCCTGAAAGGCATTACTGACCCTGAAGAGAAAAGAAAGGCTATAGGGGAAACTTTCATCCGGGTATTTGAGGAAGAGGCAAAAAAACTGGAAGCCGACTACCTTATCCAGGGAACGATTTACCCTGACAGGATTGAGTCCGAAGGCGGCATCAAGTCCCACCACAATGTAGGAGGGCTTCCGAGTGTCATGGACTTCAAGAAAATCGTTGAGCCTATTGAGGACCTGTATAAGGATGAGGTAAGGGAAGTTGCCCGGGCTCTCGAACTGCCTGATGAGATCTGCGAAAGGATGCCTTTCCCGGGTCCAGGGCTTGCTGTAAGGGTTCTCGGAGAGATTACGGAAGAAAAACTTGAGGTAGCACGGGAAGCTAACTTCATAGTTGAAGAAGAACTTCTGGATAGGTTCTGCCCCTGGCAGACTTTTGCTGCCGTGCTCGGAAAAGGAACAGGAGTAAAGGGAGATATCCGGGCTTACGGCTGGATCGTGGCTGTAAGGGCCGTAGGGTCAAGAGACGGGATGACTGCAGAAGCCCTCGAGCTCCCCTGGGATGTGCTCAAGCATCTTGAATCAAGGATCACTTCCGAAATTCCAGACGTAGCCAGGGTAGTATACGACATCACACCAAAACCGCCTGCAACAATTGAGTTTGAATAAAACCGGAAAATGCAGGATAAACGAAAACATAAGATAACAGAATTAAAGTAAAGTGAAGCCTTAAAAGGCTTCAATCAACTATTTTTACAAATTGAACAGCAAGTAATAAAGTGAAAATATCATTCAAAGTGAAGATATCATTCACAAATATCAATTCACAAAGCGAGTTTTAAGCCCATGTCCCTTAATAAAGCAGTACTGGATATCCGGCAGCGGATCAAAGTAAAGCCCTCACCTAAAGACGAGCCTGCGGCAAGCTGGACCGGAACAGACCTCGTAAACGGGGTTCAAACAAAAACCCTCACCGTTATATTCAAGAGCGCAGGCTGCCGCTGGGGAAAAGCCGGAGGCTGTACAATGTGCGGCTATGTCTATGACTGTGCAAGTGAGCCCCCGACCCTTGAAGACTATGAAACCCAGCTTGCAAAAGCATTGAGGAAAGCTGAAAAGTTCTCCGAATTTATGGTCAAGATCTTTACCTCAGGCAGTTTCCTGGACGAACAGGAAGTCCCGCCTGAAGCCAGAGATGCGATCCTGAAAAACCTTGCAGAAGATCCCAGGGTCGTCAAAGTACTTGCAGAGACGCGCCCCAACTTCGTAACCGAAGAGAATGTACAGGACTGCCTGAGCATCCTGAAAAATAAACCCTTCGAACTCGCATTCGGGCTCGAAACAAGTTCGGACAAAATCCGAAAAGACTCCATCAATAAGGGTTTTACATTCCAGGACTTTGTCCGCGCAGCAGAAACCGCAAAAAAATACGGTGTAACAGTAAAAGCATACCTTATGCTCAAGCCCCTCTTCCTTTCCGAAAAACAGGCAATGGAAGATATCATTCGCTCCATAGACGATGCAGCCCCATACTCGGATACCATCTCCATCAACCTCTGCAATGTCCAGAAAGGCACCCTTGTAGAAGCTCTCTGGGAGAAAGGTCAGTACCGCCCGCCCTGGCTCTGGAGCATAATTGAAATCCTCCAGAAAGCAAAAGCCGCCCATCCTGATCTCCCCCTGATGTCCGACCCCGTCGGCGCCGGCTCAAAACGCGGTCCTCATAACTGTAAAGAGTGCAGCTCAGAAGTTGCCGATTCCCTCCGGACCTTTTCACTCACCCAGGACCCCGCAGACCTCAGCAAAACATACTGTGGCTGCAAAGAACTCTGGAAAAAAACCCTGGAAATCGAAGACTTCACCTACGGAGCTCCCATTTTAGACTGAAATGCTGAAAAAACATCTCATCTGAAAGAAATAAGTTTCAAAACTCATAATTTTGTCTGCTGAGTGAAATCTGAGATCAATGTCCACAATTTGATCCTCTTGACCTCAGATTACTCTATGACTTCTAAATTAGTCTGCTTGGACTCAGATTACTGTTTAACCATCAATTAGTCTGCTTGAGCGAGCGCAGCGAGTGAAACGGACCGCGGGCTGTTGCGATTACATCGCAACTCCCAGGAAATCTCCGATTTCCTGTGATCCCGAATCGCAATTCGGGTGGCGCAACTCGGGTGCCAGAGCAAGCCTGTTCGCCCTGACATCTTCCTGCCTTCTCATCTCATTAATGGCCTCAGAATCGTTTAGTCTTACATTCCTGATAAGTGAACTCACGGCCGCCTTCACTCTGGAGTTCGGGATTGATTTTTCAGAATCCTGGTTTTCAGATGCCGTTTTACTCCAGCGAGGGATCTGGCCCGTAGATCATCGTCCCGACTCCACCATCAGTAAAGAGTTCAAGAAGCATGGTATGAGAAACGCTCCCGTTTATGATATGTGCCCCCTCTACCCCGCATTTAACTGCAACAGCCGCACCTTTGAGTTTAGGGATCATGCCTCCACTGATGACTCCTTCCTCAATAAGTGGGTCAATCTCATCCAGATTTACACGAGAAATGCGGCTACCCGGATCATTTATGTCTCTCAGGAGGCCCGAGACATCAGTCATGAGGATAAGTTTTTTAGCATGCAGAGCTGCCGCAATGTCTCCTGCAACAGTATCTGCATTTATATTTAGGGCATTGCCTTTTGCGTCCACAGCAATCGGAGAGATAACCGGTATATAGCCTTTTTCAAGCATAATATGGAGGATCTCGGGATTTATTACTTCACTTTCCCCAACCCAGCCTATATCCACTTCAGTATCCACACCGTCGATAAGTACATGTTTTGCAGCCTGTTTATGACCAAGGATCATTCTTCCGTCATAACCTGTAAGTCCGACGCCCTTACCACCAAATACTCCAATAAGAGATACAATCTTTGTATTTATGTTCCCTACCAGAACCATTCTGGCAATTTCCATGGTTTCATCATCCGTAATGCGAAGCCCCTGGCAAAACTCAGCCTTTTTACCAAGACGTTCCATTTTTTCAGTGATTTCAGGTCCTCCGCCATGTACAATAACGGGTTTGATCCCAACATAACGCAGGAGGACAATATCTTTTATGATATCTTCCATGATCTGGGCGCTGACCATTGCATTTCCGCCCACCTTGATAACCATGATTGAACCGTAGAACTCCTGCATATAAGGCAGGGCTTCAATGAGTACATTCTCTCTTTTGAGTTCCATGATTTAGGAATCAGAAAATATCTTTTTAAACTTATCGTTGAGCATCACGGGTAAAATAAGGAAGATTCTCTAAAAAGACCGATATAGAAAGCTTACATAAACAGTTAATATGTAGAAATAAGCAGCCCGGATAGTATTAAATTAAAAACCCGTCCAGGCTAATTTGTATCTGAATTTCAAAAATAAAAGAAAGAACCCCGGTTTGCAGGGTATATAAGTATAAGTTTTACTCGAGTTTTTCGATCTTTTCTTTCTTGACGAAGGGTTTGCTGATTTTCTCAGGCATCCAGTCAGGTCTGTTTTTGGGGGCTGCGACAAGTTCTTTCCATGCCTTGAAAACGTACACCTTCTTTGTTCCGTCCTCTATTATTATTTTTAAGAGGCATTAAAATAATAATAGAGGACGGA
>DUGS01000088.1:408-3242 GCA_013331265.1 Methanosarcina sp. | reverse complement strand
AGTCATTCAATAGGCAAGATAGAATCAAAGAAACAGAAGCAGGCGCCGTACTGTGATGTCTGGATTTGTCTTTGCCAGAAGGCCAATTATCCCCAGGTAAAAACGGCAGTTGGGAGGCCTTTCTGTGTAATGCGTGGTGTGAACTTTGCCAGATTCATCGAGAAACATGGAATCAAAAAACGAGTAGATATATCTAGTGGTTCTGAGCAATCGGGGGCACGTACTGCCTCTGTTCAAAATGATACATATCAGGAGGTCCCCATAGATGCATGAAATCAAAGAAAAAAACGCCATTTTTTCACCGACTGGCCTTGTTTCTAGTCTATCAGTATCTTCACCAAATGGCTGGCTGGCAGAAAAAAACAAAACTGTGAAAAAAGTATATAAGCGAACAACACGCTATAATTGTTCAGGCATGGCTAAAAAGGATATTTTTTGCTTCGATGACTCGAATGCTTACGGTGAATATTTTTCACTAGATTTGAATCTGTGGGAAGAACTGAATTACACTATCGATGATCACAAAAGAATCAATGTGAGCAGACAGCACGCAGGAAAAGAAATACGACTTTTCATTCAAAACGGCGAAGCTGTGGATTTTAAAACGGTGGATAATATAATAATGTTTTCTCGGGCTGGATGGTCAGAACTTCGGAGAGTCAGGGGAGAAAATCGGGGGCTGCCTCTTGAAGTCAATGCGAATGGTACTGTCTGGATTGGAGATCGAGCACAGGAAAAATTTAAAATCTTCGGTAGGAGGGATTAAATTTGATTCAACTCCCTATTTTTTTAACAGATATGAAAATAATTTCGATAATAATTGCCTCTCTCTTGACAATCGGAGGGATAACGGCGGTGGGTGTTCTGAACACTAATGAAGAGCCTGTTATTTTCTCAGGCAGTGAGGATGGTTTCAAAAACGTAATTAAAGACGATGCTCAGGATATTTACAATGCGGTGAATAATGTGCTCACTGGACGAGAGTACCCAGAAACGGTAAAAAAGATGATAATTACTGAATATAGGGGAACCCAGAGGGACTCTACATATTCACCGGAGGAAATAGAAATCAATACCCAATATCAGGCATTTCTAACCGAGGCATATACGGTACTCGAAGTTTTTGAAACTGGCCAGACTCCGGACCTTACAAAAATGAACGCTGCAAAGGCAGCTTTATCATAATTATTTTTTTTCTAAAATGAATTATCAAGGTGTTAACTTGAACTCTGAAGAATTTACATAATAAATGAATCCTCTTTTATTGAGTTGATCTAGTGTTTCTTCGGGATTTTGTATTCCAGTTTCATTTTTAATGTCTTCTACGGTCATTTTTCCTTGAGATTCAGATAACTTTCTTATTGCGTTTAGTATTGCGCGGAATTGTTCTCCATGTTCACTCATACACGTTCCTCCATACACTCGTATGCAATTGCCAATGTAACTAGATAATTAAGAATGTGTATAATTTTTGCTTTCAAGACCTTTATGGTGAGTAGTTGACTTTGATATACATACCCAATTGCCAATGTAACCATGAATTACATGTTAGAGAATTCTTTATTTTTTACTTCTTTTAGTTAACTATAAATACTAATAATTCCATAACATTACAACATGGCTTTTTTAAATTAAAGCTAAAGGCTTTTTATTTTAGACTCTCTTTCTCATTTCTAAGTTACATTGGCAATTGGGTATGTATATACCCTCTCACACCCTCTCTAGCCTTCTTTTCAAGTTTTCAAATCTATAATCCTGAAGTATAACTTCCATTAATGCCCCCGTATCTGCAAGAGGTCTTATCACGTTGAATACTCCTCTCCTTCTCCCTCTTGATATCTTATTTACAGAGAGTACCCCTAACACGCTTAATTCGCCTAGATAATCATTTACTCTTCTCGGTTTCACAGGTTCAACTGATATTATCTCGCAAATTCTCAGGTATTCTGCGTAAATTTCAGATGTCTCCACAGACTCCTTATTTTTGCTATACTTCAAAGCACACGCTACGAGAACAGATTTTGTTTGCGTTGGCAACCCCCCAACAACCTCAAGTTGTCTATTCAATTCCATCCCTTCTTTCGCGGCTCTAACATCAATTTCTTCTATCATCTTACTGTTTCTCTGGTCTGCGATATCTCCCGAAGTCCTAAGTATATCTATTGCTGTCCTGGCATCTCCATTTTCCTGAGCTCCAAACGCAGCACAAAGAGGAATAACCATCTCTTCAAGAGATCCTTCAACAAATGCAGCATTAGCGCGGGATGTCAGGATATCGTTAAGCTGTTCGGCATCATATGGAGGGATGTATAACTCATTTTGCCCTAAGACGCTCTTGGTTCTTCCATTGAGATTATCATAAAAATTAGTATCATTCGTTATTCCTATAACGCAAACGTTGTTTTTCGTGAATCCACATTCCTTTATTCTGGCAATCTGGTTTATTATGTCAGGGTGCTTGAGCTTATCAATTTCATCAAAGATCAATAAAATAGGACCATCAAACTTGTCAACCAGCTTATAAAAATAATCAAAGTTCTTTGCCATTGTAATCCCAACAAGCTTTTCAGCATCGTGCATACTGTTTATAAGCGATTGGTTAATGTACTGCATCATAGGACTGGGGGCACTCAGAGTTTCACAATATATGTAAACCACAATAACTTTATTCCCTAGATTTTCAGCAGCTAAGGCAATTTCAGATGTAATAAGTTTGGTTAACATCGTTTTTCCAGTTCCAAAAGTTCCATAAATAAATAGGTTATCCGGTACTTTTCCGTCAATTGCTTCATGTAAAACAGTGAGATATTTGTCAATTACTTCATCTCTGTGTA
>DUGS01000088.1:0-235 GCA_013331265.1 Methanosarcina sp. | reverse complement strand
TGTCAATTACTTCATCTCTGTGTAGAACATCATCCAATAAACGGGGGTGATGTCCTTTTTTTAGAACATCTTTATCTTTGAAAACTGACGACCTTGTATAGAACTGAGTAAGCTTTTTAGATACTTCCATGTTTACACCTGCAATTTTAGTATATACTATTATTGCAAATGAAAGTATTTAAAACTTCCCAACTGTTACACAATATTATAAAAATAGAAAATTAAAAAAGAAAAA
>DUGS01000115.1:6845-23962 GCA_013331265.1 Methanosarcina sp. | reverse complement strand
CCAGCACGGTCTTATGAAAGGCAAGTCCGGCGCAAGCACAGTCCACGTTACAAAAATAGGAATTGCCTTTACCATCCTGGTAGCAGTTATTCTGGCTTATATTCTTCCTGGAAGTATCATTGCAAGAGCTACTGCCATGTTCATGGGCCTGTGCACATCTGCCTTCCTGCCCATCTACATTGGAGCACTGTTCTGGAAACGTACAACAAAAGCCGGAGCAACTGCAAGTCTTGTTGTTGGCTCTATAAGCAGCCTTTTCTGGCTGGTCTTTATCCATGCAAAAGAAGCAGTTCCTCTAAAGATTTGCATGACAATCTTTGGAAAGGAGACTTTACTTTCAGGCATCTGGCCCCTTGTAGACCCTATTCTGGTTGCAACGCCACTCTCTTTCCTTGTCCTGGTCGTTGTAAGCCTTATGACACCACAGTTTTCACCTGAATTCCTGAAAAAAGCTTTCAGGCGCAGGTTTGATGACGAAGAAGAGGAAAAGTCATCAGCGTCGCACAAGACGGTTGATTCAACAGGCATTTAAGCCGATTCATTAAAAAGTCAGGCGCATATTTATTTATGCGTCAATTTCTTTTATATATCCTCCTGTTTTTGTAATCAAAAAAGAGAAAGACCTTTTTGAGAGGTCTTCTTAATATCGGATTTTCCAGAGATCTTTAATTTACTTTTTTACAGGTAGAGTCTGCCCTCCATGAGGCATCAGGTGAACCTTTGCATCCGGATTTTCCAAAAGAACTGCAGATAGGGCTTCCTGCACACTTCCCATAGGGGTAAAGAATGCAGTTCTGGCTTTTTCTTCAGGAAGCTTTGACACAAGGTAAAGCTTGAATCTCTTTGCAGCCAGTGCGACAATTGCACTTTTATGCCCCCCAAACTCGAAGCAGTGTTTGAAACGTTCTATTGCTTCTTCCGGAGTTTTGCACTCCCTGTTCCAGCACTCATATACCTGATTTCCTATTCCTTCTGCACATTCCGCTACAAGGATGATCGAGCCGCCTTCTTTTACAGCCTGGGTTGCATTATCCAGAGATTTGTTTGCCTGGTAGAGATTTATATCTTTAGGATAGCCTCCACAGGAAACAACAACAGCATCTGCAGGTTCCACGGGCACTTTATACATCGCATCCACAATCTCTACTCCTTTCCTGTGGGCAGCAATAAAATCGCCTGCAACTGCAGCAACGATTTCTTTTTTGCTGTCAAGTATGACATTAAGAATGAATTTAAGGCCGAAGACCTTTGCAGCCTCTTCCATATCCTGCCTTACCGGACTGTCCACCCTTCCAGAAACAGCATTTTCTTCGATCATCATTTTATGGTTGGTAAGCACGGACTCCTCAGAGCTTACTCCGGGGAGTATGGACTTTGCTCCCCCGCTGTACCCTGCATAATAATGAAACTCGATTCCTCCCGTACCAATAACAATATCAGAATCGAGAACTTCTTCGAAGATCTCAATGGGAGTACCCCGGCTGGTTACCCCGATCCGTCTGCATCTGGATGTGTCGTGCTGGATGCAACGGATTTTTTTGTAGATCTCTTCTCCAACAAGTTTCTTTGATTCCTCCTCAGTTTGCTTACGGTGAAGTCCGAGAGCAAATACAATTGTAATGTTCTCATCCCTTGCTCCGCCAAGGTAAAGCTCTTCGAGTAAAGGAGGAAGAATTTTTGCTGTAGGAGTGGGTCTTGTGACATCACTCACAATAATTGCAATACTCGACTCCGGGTTTACAATCTCGGATAGTCTCTTACTTTTTATAGGATTTTCGAGCGCTTTTCTGATTAAAAGAGCTCCATCCTCCTTTTTTTCAGGCTCTGAAGGCAGGATCAGGCTGGAGATATTTTTATCAGGAATATTCAGCTCAGAAATACCATTTCCGAAAGCAAGTGGGATCTTCTTTATATTTGTCATCATGTTCATGCCGGTAATTTCGTATTAATTATATAAAACCGTATAGGTAAACAATAGTAAAAGTATGTATGAAATGCAATTTAAATCTGCGCTTTTAAATCTGTATTCAGATCCTTCCTGAGAATTCAGAAAATATCATCTTAACCAATTTTCCTGAGGAGCGAAGGAGAATCCCGTGGATTTTTAAATGAAAATTCTGTAACTCAATATTAAACACTTTTAGTAATCCAATACAAAAAGAAAACATTAATTTACAGTCAATAGCAAATGGAACGAAATTTTTACTGGGAAATAGAAATTCTGGATAAAAAAAGACTTATTACACCTTAATAAGGCCCAGATATTCTTAAAATATGTATAAAAAAATAAGCATAGTGCTCTCGACAGATTTTGTAGAGGGCTATTGAGTCAAAAGATATAAAAGTCTAAGGTGGGTGTAGAGATAAATATAAATCAATTTTGGTGATTTAGTGAGGAATTTCAATCATCTAAAAATGTTTATTTTCATATTGTTCATGTTAAATTATCTGTGGATAGGAGGAGCGTACGCGTCCCCTGATACAGGCAACTCAAAAGTAACTGAGAATATTAATCAGGGCAGCCTTGTCCTGTTCTCACAGAACTATTCTGAAGCAAACAACCTTCCAGCTAATGTCTTTATCGCAAAGGTTCATAGAGAAGAGGTTTACGATAAATTATATTCAAGTATATATGCAACAGAGAACTCAGATATATGCTTTAATAACACTTCAAACACGCTAAAGTATACGAATATAAGAGACTCTCCTCTAATCCCATGCTGTTTACTTCCGGATTTTGATATTATTTCCTGTTTTGGAATAAATGAGTACCTGGGTCACTTTAGAAGCAATCTGGATATTTTTACATTTTGTAAATGTACTTCTGTCCCTATAATTCATTATCTTGAGGAACCAAGGCAGGCGGGAGCTCTGTACATATGCAACCTGACACCAATGGCAAAATCTGCCTATGAAGTTTCAATGGATGTAAACACTGACGACCCTGAGAGTTTTGTTGAACTGGATAGCCCGGGTTCAAGACTGTTAATTCAGAATATCGAGAACCATACCATGCTCAAAAGTTATTATCGAGACCAATCTGGAGAGATCAAATATGAAGAACTGGTTCTTGGTGACGCGTCAGAAAAGGTAAACTTCAAAATAATGTTTGACGGCTGTAACAAAACAAACACAATTTACACGCAGGACGGCAGCTCCATAGTTACCCCATTCTATAATCTTGATAGGCAAAAGCTGCCTTATATCGATTTTTCAAACGGATATATTAAGTTCACATCTTTTATCCTTGGAGAAGGGACCCGCCTTGACGTTAATATATACAGTGTAAACCAGACCGCGGACAGAAAAATCATAACCTCAATCGGGGATAATAAGATGGTCCCGTTCGGACTTGATGGACCGATGAATGGAACCAAAGAAGGCATTGACTACCTGAAGAGTAAAGGGTATAGAGGTACGCTGTGGTTTGATAAGGGACTGCTTGAGAAATCCAATGAAACACACATTAATTACCTGCGTAGTCTGGTCGCTAACGATTCCTGGGAAGTAGGCATACACTATACAAAGGAGTTAAACAGCCTTCCACTTGAAGAAGCATACAGAGTAATGGATGAGGAACACCAGTACGTGTATGAAAAAATCGGTAGAAAACCAACAAGCTGGTGCTGCCTGAGAAACCAGGATAACCTTACACACGCAATTTATGCATATGAAAACCTGGGAATGACCTGGAGAAATGGAGATGCAGTAATTCATGCGGAAAGGGATGTGGGAAACCTATACGACGATACATGGGAATGGTGGGAGCCAGCATCAAAAGCGGGCATGGCCTATCCGGTATTTACCCATGAACTTGACGTGGAACCTGCAATAAAATACTCGATAAGCCGCTCAAAGTTTCAGGACTGGGTGGATAACTGCTATGCAAACAATATGTCCATAGTGTCATTTTACGAATACAACCAGATAAGCCGTAATACATATGATGCAAGTTTTGAAAACCTGCAATACGATGGGAAACTGCTTTCATTTGATGCACATACAAATGGTGCTGCTCTTGTAAACGTAAACATAACTGCCGGAAACAGTACACAGGTCTACGACACTACACTCGAAAAGTACCTTGATTATGAAAACAGGCCGGATAACTCAATCACTTTCCGTGTTGAGGACGAACACATATATAAAGTGTATATAAATAGTATTGAGTAAGGCATGAAATTTAATGACCTTATAAAAAGTTCAATTAACACAAAAGGCACGCAATAACAAATACAGGCACGTTTTTTTCGTGCCTTTCTGTGCCTTATGTGGCCACTTTTTTCAGTGTACTTCCAATCCTTAAAGCTACAGTACTTCTTCCAATCCTTAAAGCTACAGTACTACGGGACATGTACGGATACCGGCAGGCTTGCTGACTTCCTCGGAGCTATATCCGGAGCCCTTGGAGAAGTCCCTGTCTTTTTTTTATTGAGAAAACTTCGAGAAATCAGATCTCGATCGATTCCCCGGGTTCCATAATAATTACTTTCGTATCAACTTTTGATTCCACGGCTTTTCTGAACTCTTCAGGGTCCTGCTTGATGACGTCAAAGGTGTTATAGTGCATTGGCACAACAATATGAGGCTCAATCAGTTCCACGGCTTTTACAGCTTCCTTTATGCCCATGGTAAATCTGCTCCCTATTGGTAGGAAGGCTATTTTGGGTTCATAAAGTTCTCCGATAAGCTGCATATCCCCGAAAACTCCAGTATCACCGGCATGATAAATAGAACAACCGCCAATATTTATTACAAAACCTGCGGGGCTGCCTCCATCGAAACTGAAGCCGGAAGCATCAATTGAAGAAGAATGAAGTGCCTGAGTCATGGTAAGGGTCACACCTTCCACTTCAATTGTGCCGCCCTTATTCATGCCTTCGGCAAAGACACCTTTTGATTTTATATAATTTGCAACCTCATGGATAGAGATGACCCGGCAGCCTGTCCGGGCTCCAATAGCGATAGTATCTCCCAGGTGGTCGCGGTGCCCGTGGGTTACAGCTATTATGTCAGGATCAAGGTCTTCAGGTGTGCACGGAGCTTTAGGGTTTCCAGAAATAAATGGGTCGATCAGGAGTTTTTTTTCGGCTTCGAGCAAAAAAGCAGCATGCCCAAGCCAGGTTATTTTTAAGTCAGCCATTTTTCTTCCTCACGGTCATTCGTCTTTTGTCAAAACGTAACGATACGTAATGTAATTTTCGATAATAATTGGATAGTTAGTTTCGATAATAATTGGATAGTTAGCATAAAATACAGGGATGAGGGGCATATAAGAAAAAGAGGTACGTCAGAAAGAAGACATAATTAGGATAATGGCTGTAATAAAAGGTTATATTAATATGTGCCTTTTAGTTAAAGTCAGGTGAAAATGAAAATCAGCCTTGTAATCCATGGACCCGAAGTAATAGATTCGGGAGAAGCGAAAATAGTTTTAGAAAAGCTCTCCCTCCTCGGCGAAGTAAAAGCAGAGCTTGGCGGAACCATGGGAAAGACAGCCGTCCTTGATGCCGGGCTTGAAAAAGTTATAGATATAACCAGGCATCTCAAGCCAAGTGTCTGCATAGAATATTCTTTTGAAACAGCAGACCTTATTTGCCTGCTGAATAGAGGAAAAACTTTCGAAACCGGCAGGATCTTCGGATCAAAGGTTGCTTCTCGCCTGAAAGAGCCTGAAAAGAAGCCATTGGTCCAGATTGAAAGCCCAGGGTGCCCCTTCGGGAAGCTCATACCCCTGAACAAAAAAGCTGGAAACTGCATTGAAAAACTCTCCAAAGTACTTGAGCTTTCTGCCGAAACCCCTCTGCTCTTCCACAATTCGGTTTGCCTGAAAAACAACCCCAAAACCGGCAAGACCAGGATTATCCGCGAGGTCTCAGGAGTTCTTCCCGGAGAAAATATCTTTGTAAACGGGATTATTATAGGAAAAGCCCTGTCTTCGGAAATAAGAATAATATCCGAAAATGGCTTCATCACTGCAATCAAAGGTGGTGAGATAAAAGACCATGGGCTCGAAAAGCTCCATAATTACGAAAAAAGGGACCCTGTTGACCTTGCCAGAGCATGGATAAAAAGCGGGGAAATCCGGAGAATTGGTTCTTTGCTCCCGGAAGCCCGGAAACTAAATGCCAGTGCCCGAAAATCAGGTTCTACTTTCCGGGCAGGGGCAGGAAATGTCGTACCAGGAAAAGTTGTGCTTATAGACCACGCTGCCGAAAATACCTATGAACTGGCCGCCGGGGCTGATCTTGCAGTTACAGTTGGAGATGACACCACAGCTATTGCAGGCGATATCCTTTACAGGCTTGGAATCCCAATAATTGGAATCACAGACGGGGACTGCGATAACATCACCTGTGGGACAAATACACTTCCGGGTTCTGTTATACTCAGACTGGAGCCGGGAAGAGATGATATAGTAGGCAGGAGAGTAAAGCAGGAGCTTTTGAAAGGACAAAATTCGGCTGTTTTTGAGAGCCTGTTCGCCTTTAGAGAAAAAGTGCTGAAACTGGCAGAGCTGTCGATTGAGAATGTTTTTGAATATTGAGAATAAACGAAAGAATTGGCTGGGCTCGAAATAAGGGTAATGGGTTCTAACCCGTACAGCTATATTTGCCATACCTAACCGTTCTTCATTGCTTTTTGTCGCTTTTTCAAGCCTCTTTTTCTTATTTATTCTCCTTTTTACTTCTTGTCCTTTAACTCCTTTCTCGTTTTGTGCAGGGCCGCCAGACAAGCTGGCGGAGGTTTCCGATGCAAAAATGATATTAATAATCAGTACTCATTAATACAAAATTGTACTATATACGCATCAAGACTGTCCACTTTTATTCTCGCTTTATTTAAAAGAATGACCCATTAAGCAGGGATTTGAACTGTCGTTTTCTGTCCCGATGCACAGTGCAGAAATGTACGATTAAAAAATAAATATAATAATAAAATGAAGATATATAGAGCTTTATTTATCGGTTCAAAAAGTTCTGGAAGACGGAGATATTAATGGCGACAGTTGAAACAACGGAAAGGCTGGGTCGCAGCCTGGGTTTTTTCTCTACTTTTGCAATTGGTACCGGGACAATGATTGGAGCAGGAATATTTCTTCTCCCCGGAATTGCCATGGCGAATGCAGGTTCTGGAGCAATAATTTCATTTCTGCTGGGTGGGCTTATTTCCATAGCCACAGCCATCAGCATGGCAGAATTGGCAACAGGCATGCCTTTAGCAGGAGGCAGCTATTACTATATCAGCAGGACAATGGGAGCCGCTTTTGGTGCGGCGATAGGGCTCGGGTCCTGGATGGCGCTGATATTCAAAGGCACGTTTGCTCTCATAGGGCTTGCAGAGTACGCTCAGGTCTTTTACCCCATGCCAATCTATTTAGTAGCGGCTGTTACAGGAATACTCCTTTTAATTATTAATTACCGCGGGGCAAAAAGCAGTGGTTCCCTGCAGAATATTATTGTCATTCTCTTACTGTTAATACTGGCTTTATTCATTGGCAAAGTATCTCTCGAGATTAAGCCGGAAAATTTCTTCCCGGTAGCCCCAAATGGGATAATACCGATATTCACTACAGCAGGGATGATTTTCATTTCTTATCTGGGACTGGCAGAAGCTTCTGCGGTCGCTGAAGAAGTGAAAAATCCGTCAAAGAACTTGCCCAGGGCATTTATCGCTTCAGCAGTTGTAGTAACCCTTTTTTATGTAGGCATAATGGTTGTAGTCGCAGGATTTTCAGGTTCTGAAGGAATTGCGGCAACAGTTACTCCCCTGGCAGAGATAGCAGGTTTGATTGCAGGCGATTCCGGGAAATTTTTTATTGCCTGCGCTGCCCTTTTTGCAACGCTTTCAACAGCTAACGGCGCCATACTGTCATCTTCCAGGTTTCCTTTTGCAATGAGCAGGGATGCATTGATGCCAGAATGGTTTGTTAGGATTCATCAAAAATTTGAGACACCTCATAATGCTATCCTGGTCACCGGATCAGTGATGGTTTTGCTCCTGTTTTTGTTTGATATAGAGGAGCTGGCAAGGCTTGGAGGGGCTTTTAACATTTTGATATTCATACTGCTAAATGTGGCAGTAATCATCCTGAGAAAGCGGACTCTACCCGGATATGAACCGACATTTCGCGATCCCTTTTTCCCTTTCACACAGATCTTCGGAGTGGTCGGGAGCATACTGCTGCTGCCTCTTCTTGGCGGTTTACCGTTACTCTTTTCCGTATTGATGATATTTGCCGGAGCCGGCTGGTACATGTTCTATGGAAAAGACAAAGCTTTGCCAGCATACAACCTTTTTGACCTGCTGGAAAATAATGTAGAGAAAGTAAGTTCCGAACCAAAACCTGTTGGCAGAGTACTTGTACCTGTTTCTAACCCGGGACATGAGCGAGACCTTCTGAAACTGGCAGACCTTCTGGGAAATGAGATAATCTGCCTGCACGTGATCGAAGTTCCGAGCCAGACTACTTTAACTGTGGTTCAGGAAGCCTATCATGAGAAACGTATTGAGATGGACTACCGTTTTCGGGAAGATTTCGAGCAATATCCTGCAAAATTTGGGAACAAAAGAGAATTTATTGTCGCTTTTGACCATAAAATTTCAAATTCGATAATAGAACAGGCTGAAATAGAGAATGCTGACATAATCATAATGGGCTGGCACGATTCAAAGAGGTTCAAGTACTCGTTTGGAGGCGTAACAAATGATGTCCTCCTGTCCTCTAAAAGCCAGATCGCTCTCTTAAAAGGGCATTTGCCTGATTATATTAAGAAGATCCTTGTAGCCTACAACGGAAAAGAAAACTCTGTACACGGTCTTTCTCTTGCAAAAAAGATCGCTGCAAATACAGGAGCTTCAATAAGAATAATCAGCATTGTCAACCCTGATGAAGACCAGGACAGGAAGGAAAAACTTGCTGAAGAACTTGAAGATCTTGTCAAAAAGATCCCTTCTATACCTGTAAGCTTCAAACTGCTCGAAAGATATTCTATAGAGGATGCCATACTGGAAGTTTCAAACGGTTACGATCTGACAATTATAGGGGACTCGAGTGAGAGATTTAAGGTTTCTTTGCTAAGCACACTATCGCAGAGGATTGCCAGGCATTCCAGAAAGTCGGTAATGATAGTTAAAAAATCAAAGCCGATCTCAAAAGAAAGCCTGAATTACCTGCTGAAAAAATCTTCCCGGAAAATCTATACAAGATTCAGGAAGAAAAAAGGCCAGGATGTTTGACCAGGCTATTTAAGTTAAAGGAGCAGCAGTTCATATTTTTCAGGTTATTTTGAATTTTATTTTCTGATCAAGAATTTCAGGTTTTGAAAGTAGATCTCTGGTTATATGGGTAATAAAATGTTATATGCGCAAACATATAAAAGTACTTAAACCGGAGTACTAATGATTTATTTTTTTGAGCATGTTGCGCAAAAAATAAGTTTTCTCATGGGGAGGATACTAATGTCTGTAAAAATAGAGTGGAAAATTTTTACTGCTGAAACACAGAGTAACGGGACATGGAAATCAAACAGTCCCAACCTTGAAGAACTGCTTAACACCATAGCCAGTCCTATCAAGATAAAGGAATATACTCCGGATATGGAATATTCAATGGCTCTGCTGGCAGTTAAAGGGTTGCCATACTTTAAAATAACCGAGATCAATTCAGAAAATCTAAGGATACCAAATAATGAAACAGAGCAGGTACAGGCATAAAATTAATGCAATGTATCATGAATGGAATATTTATACATGAATATATTTGACAATATGGGGACCTGCGTGTATATATATGGGATTCTTGTCTACTCTTTTTCGCTTGAAATGTAAATATTACTCATCATGTCCCCATTTTTGTCCAAATGGGAAATATTGTGAAGGAATTGATTATCCAAAATGCGGGATATTTTTAAAAAGGAAGAGGGAAATATAAAATTTGAAATTTAAAATAAAATTAATCCCAGTATTTAGAGACGTTTATATTCTAGAATATTTAGAGACGTTTATTTACTTATCTAACTCCTAAAGTACTTATGGAGCTGATTTTGTGGCCCACGAAAAGGCTTTAATTATATTCCTCATTTTTTTTGTATCCATTACAGCCGGTTGTATAGATACTGGAAACCTTAAAGAGGATCTTGTTGCTGACAAATTGAATAAACTGACGCCTGAAGGAGCTGTTCAGGAGGAAGATTCCGAAGCTCAGGAAGTTAACGTTACTGGAAGTAGTGAAAGTGATGAAGGTATCATCTTCCCTGAGATACCTGAGGTGCCTGCATATTCCGAAGAGAAGTCACGTGCTGTTTATCCAAAGGAATACAGGCTGCTATCTCTGAATTTTCAGAGAGCTATTGGTTCAGGAGAGGAAAGAATAGTGGAAGAGGTCTTCAATATTACAGGAAAGACTTCAGGATATAATATGGGAGATGCCTGTGCTGTGTTTAATCATGTAAACAGGAACTGGCAGTACAGGTACGACAAAAATGCCGAGTTTTTCTTCGGGGCTTCACAGACTATCGACAGCGGATATATAGGAGACTGCGATGACTATTCCATTGTTATGTCTGCCCTTCTGAAAAATATGGGGTTTAACACAAGGGTGGTCACCACATATAACGATTCTTACGGGCATGCCTATCCTGAACTATATATCGGGGATGACATGGATACGGCTTACAGGATAATGGACTATGTAGCAAAGCGGTACCCTTCTGCCGAAAATGTGTGGTACTCCGAAAGAGTGATGGATGATGGGCAAAGGACAGAGTACTGGCTCAACTTCGATTGGAGCGGGTCAAACGGGTACAGGCATCCCGGAGGCGAATATTTTCATGGCAGGAGTGTTATATACTACCCGAATGGACTGATCGAATTTTAACTGTTTCCCGTGTGACTATATCTAATCCTTTGCCAAGCTCCGGCCAATTCTTAAATTGAAGTTCTGTTGTCCTATCAGAAAATATGTTCACTAGAGACAAATGGAGCTTCAACCTACCCTGAAAGACTTCTCTCATATGCCGTTCATTTAAGAAAAATTTATATATTTTGCTGACTACGGACATATTGGCAGTAAAAATAAAGAATCATATAATCTGTTATTAAAAACTTCATTTTTGTTTTTAATAAAAGAGTCTATAGGATCTTATTTTTATAGCAAGCTAGATGTATCCGCTATAAGCGGAGGTGAAACAAGAGTGAGTTTTAATGACAGAGGGAATTCCTTCAGGGGGAGAGATAGCAGCCGGGGTGGCAGAGACAGCAACCGCGGAGGTTTCAGAGGAGGGAGCAGTGGTCCCAGAGAAATGTATCCTGCAGTTTGTTCCGACTGCGGTGTTGAGACCCAGGTTCCGTTCAAACCTATTGAAGGAAGACCGGTTTACTGTAGGGACTGCCTTCCAAAACACAGAAAGTTTTAAACCCAAAAATACTAAAAACTTTCTATATTAAGTTTTATCTCTGGAAGCCTCGGGAAAAGGGTTTCCAATTTTGTCTATTTATTTTTTGATATAAATTTTTTTCAACATTATTAGATTCAATACATTTCTCGAAGGAATTAGCTTTTTTTCTGATGATTTAGGAATTAGCTTTTTTTCTGATGATTTGTAGATTAATTTTATATATGATAAAAAGACTGTAGAATTAGTAAAAATAATGAGAAGTATAATCTGTTATTAAAAACTCCATTTTTGTTTTTAAATAATAAATTATATCCAATCATATTTTTATAAGCATGCTTATCCGCTGAAAGCGGAGGTGAAACAAAATGGGTTTTAATGACAGAGGAAACTCCTTCAGGGGAAGAGACAGTAACCGCGGAGGTTTCAGAGGTAGCAGTAGCGGCCCCAGAGAAATGCACAAGGTAATCTGTTCTGACTGCGGTGTCGAAACCGAAGTCCCATTCAAGCCAACAGAAGGTCGGCCGGTTTACTGCAGGGACTGCCTTCCAAAGCACAGAAAGTTCTGAATTTCGATATTATCTTATAGGTGTTGTTCTGTAAGGTATACAACAACCGCTCCACTTTTTAATATTTATTTTTTGCCTTATGCTCAGGTGAAAGGCACGAAATCCCAAGTTGTCATGAATTTATTGGAATTTATTGGACTGAATTGTTAACATTGCTAAGGACACTTATGAAAATTAGGAAAACACTTATAAAAATCATACTCTCATTAGAATCCGTTGACGAATCCTAATTTGGATACATATTGACTGACCGCTTTTATTAGGGATCGTAGATTGGGTGGATAGGATCCCAGGAAACTGTGGAGCTGCTTCTTGCGGTTTAAGATATATATGAATTTGCACCTATATAAATTCACACCTTTTATATTTTTTAAAGGTTTTGAACTTCGTATTCATTTATGAACCTTCAGCCCAAAGTAACTTTAAGGAATCGATAATAAATGAAACCCAACATTCAGAACCTGAATTTAAATATAAAATCAAAAAAATCAAAAGTCCAAGATAAAAATACACAAACGAGGAATTAACCTGGCAAATTATCGAAGCAATATGAGAAAAAGACGAGAAGGAAAAGTAAATAATGCGTCCACTCCGGAAGTAACAAGGGTACGTACCCCACGTAAGGAGAACCACGAAGTGCTGGCGACAGTAGAAAGTCTCTTAGGCTCAAAAAGAGTCAACTTACAATGTATGGACGGCATTGTCAGAATGGGGCGAATCCCCGGGTCCAAGAAAAAGAGAATGTGGATTCGTGAAGGTGATATTGTAATTGCGACTCCCTGGGAAATTCAGGATTCAAAAGCTGATGTTATCTGGAAGTATACAAGACCCCAGATAGAATGGCTCGAACGCAAAGGCTACCTGAAATAACCGCCTATTAAATACTAATCTTTAATTCCACAAAGAATAACTACTTAATAAAGATCTGGTTTTAACCTATGATACGGTTAAACCTCCTATTCTTCTTTTCAACAATTCTTATTAAATTAAAGGATGTTGAGAGCTTTCTACTCATTTCAGCAAGCCTTCTTTCTTCAAACTTTGAGAGGATTTTCAAGTATTAGATTTAGAATCAGGCGACTTCAGATTAAAAATAATTTGATGACTTTTTTTAATTATTATGAGTTAAATTTATATAATTTGACCGTATAGTAAGGGCATTAAAAATAAAGAGACGTATAATCTGTTATTAAAAACTAATTTCTGTTTTTAATCAAAGAGCACTATACAATCTTATTTTTAAGCAAATGACTATCCGTTGTAAGCGGAGGTGAAAAGAAAATGGCTTTTAATGACAGAAGTTCCTTCCGGGGAAGAGACAACCGGGGAGGTTTCGGTGGAGCCCCAAGAGAACTACACAATGCAATCTGTTCCGACTGTGGCGCTGAAACTCAGGTTCCTTTTAAACCTGATCCCGACAGACCGGTCTACTGCAGGGATTGCCTTCCAAACCACAGGAAGCCCAGAGAGAACCGCTATTAAATCTAAACTCCGCTTCGGAATTCTTACTTTTATCGAGTGCTATCCGTCCTGCCCGATTCAAAAGGCAGACGGATCGATTCTTTTTCTATATGGGTTCTTTTTAAATTTTAACTCTTTCATACTATTCTCAATGCTATTTTATGTATAAGTTTGAATTGGCGGAATTTTACACTAAATATCATGAAAATTTCCTTCCTGTAAACTAGCTTTCTCATGGGAATGTTTATATAATCGGAATATCCTTTTAGGTCTGAAAATAAAGAGACGTATAATCTGTTATTAAAAACTCGATTTTGTTTTTAATCAAAGATCTCTATACAATCTTATTTTTAACTAGTAAATATCCGCTGGAAGCGGAGGTGAAACAAAATGGGTTTTAATGACAGAGGAAACTCCTTCAGGGGAAGAGACGGCAGCCGCGGAGGTTTTAGAGGCGGCAACAGCGGCCCCAGAGAAATGCACAAGGTAATCTGTTCTGACTGCGGTGTTGAGACCGAAGTTCCGTTCAAGCCAACAGAAGGGCGGCCGGTTTACTGCAGGGACTGCCTTCCTAATCACAGGAAGTTCTAATGATAACTGCATTGAGTATTAGTTTTTGCAATTAATTTTGCATAATACTCATACATTTTTCACTTTTTGTTTTTTAGATCTATTGTTTTCGCTTCATTTTCTGCGAATTTATCCGTTCGAGCAAAATCATCAAAATATTACTGAATAAGATCATAAAGGAGAAATTAACCTGGCGAATTATAGAAGTGCTGTTAGAAAGAGACAATCTGGAGCCAATAAGCCCGTAACCCCTGGAGATAATTCGGAAATAACAAGGGTCCGCACCCCGCGTAAGGACAGAAATGAAGTTCTGGCAACGGTAGCAAGTTTATTGGGCTCAAAAAGAGTTACACTGCAGTGCATGGATGGAGTTGTCCGCATGGGCAGAATTCCAGGTTCCAAAAACAAGAAAATGTGGATCCGTGAAGGTGATGTTGTAATAGCAAACCCCTGGGAAATTCAGGATTCAAAAGCTGATGTCATCTGGAAGTATACAAGACCGCAGGTTGACTGGCTTGAAAGAAAAGGGTATCTTAATTAAGGCCCTCTTAAAACCTTTTACTTTTCTACAATTTATTTTAATACTTTCCTTATTTACTCTGTATTAAAATTTACACACAAGGTTTCCAAGTTCTATAGAGAAGATTTCATAGTTTACGGAGTGATCGATAGGGCATTCGATAACTACCAGCTTATTCAGTGAAAAGGCTTTTTCGAGAACTTCTTTGAGGTCATCGTTTTCTTTTACCTTCATACCTGTCGCCCCGAAACTTTTGGCAAGGAGGGCAAAGTCAGGGTTTCCGTAGTCCAGAGCAAACTCTTCAAAGTGCATCTTCTTCTGTTTCCACTTGATGAAACCAAAGGCATTGTCGTTCAGGATAAGGACGACGAGAGAGATCCCATAGCGAATTGCAGTCTCAAGCTCCTGGCAGTTCATCATAAAACCTCCGTCTCCGCAAATAGCCAGTACGCGGCGTTCAGGGTGAAGAAGTTTTGCAACAAGCCCTGCAGAAAAGCCTGCACCCATTGTTGCAAGGGCATTGTCCAGCAGCACGGTATTGGGGGCATAAGTCTTGTAAAGTCGGGAAAACCAGAGCTTGTATATCCCATTATCAAGAGAAATGATGTCTTCACGTCCGAGCACCTCTCTCACACTCCGTACAACTTCCTGGGGGATGGGAGGGTAACTTTTCCTGATAGGAGAATTAATTTTTTCTTCGATGAAGGTTCTTGTGTTTTCAAAGACGGGAAACTTCCTCTTTTCGGGAATTCTTGCGGCAAGATGTCTGATGGAAAAGGATATATCTCCTATTACTTCCACTTCAGGGTTAAAGTACCTATCAGGCACTGACTCCACAAAATCAACATTTATTATTTTTTTATTAACATGCTCGTTCCAGAGGTAAGGTGGGTATTCTACAATATCGTAGCCTACTGTTATTATCAGGTCTGCCCCGTCAATTCCGCAGTTTACATAATCCCTTGCATGGATTCCTGTGGCAAAAAGGCTGTAAGGGCAGTCATCAGGGACAACCCCTTTTCCCATCTGTGTATGCACAACGTAAATGCCTGTCCTGTTTATAAAATCCTCGAGTTCTTCTGTCACCGCCTTCCGGTTAGCTCCGGAAGAGACTATGATAAGAGGATTTTTAGCCTCACGAATCATGCTTGCTGCCATTTTGATAGATTCAGGGTCAGGACAGGGAATACTGGTCTTACCCCTCTTCTGCACAACTGCGTCTGTATCTTCTTCAGCTACGTCCTCCGGAAGTTCGATATGTACTGCTCCGGGTCTTTCAGCTTCCGCATGCTTAAAGGCGTTTCGTAGCACTGTAGGGACCGTCCCTGGATCGGAAATTGATACAGCTTTTTTGCAGAGAGGCTCCATCATCCTTACCACATCTACGAGCTGGAAACGGGCCTGCCAGTTGTCAACCAGGGCTTTTTGCCCCGAAATAGAGATCAAAGGTGCCCCTATAAGCTGTGCCTGAGCAACGCCTGTAACAAGGTTCGTTGCTCCGGGGCCAAGAGTTGAAAAGCAGACTCCTGCTTTCCCTGTCAGCCTTCCGTAAGCTGCCGCCATGAATGCCGCAGCCTGTTCGTGCCTTGTTATGATCAGTTTTATATCAGAATTCCGCAGAGATTCGAGAAGGTCAAGATTTTCTTCTCCAGGAAGTCCGAAAATGTATTCTACACCTTCCTCTTTAAGCTGGGCAACAAAAAGATCCGAAGCTTTCATGAAAAGACCCCAATTTAACTGATCCTTAACTTGATCTGATATATTCTGCTTTACTCTCATATATCGGTTTCATTTTCGCCTATTCTCGTATACATCGGCTTTATTTTCACCTTTATTTCTTCAATTTTTATTCTTTAATTATTTTCTTTAAGCAGGTTTTTCATCAGCCTTCAATTGGGCTTCCTTATTTGGATTAGACAGAGCCATCTACTGTTTGTTTTTATTTATTAACAGCTATAGTTTTAAAGAGTCAAAACCCCCAAGTTCCAGCACTAAAGGCTTGACCATCCTTCCGGCAATCTCTCCTATTTCAGACCCTTCTCTCTCGCTTCCGATAAACGAAACCCCGTCCGCACTTTTCAGGCAGTCCGGCTTCTGGACAGCCTTATCGGCTTTCCTATCTCTTTTTTAATAATCTCAGCATAAATTCGCTTGTTCTGCCTGAGCACCTCAGATGCCCGCGAAATATACGTTGTTCTTTTCCCAACCGAAAGAGAAACCCATCCTGAAAAAGCAACCCTGGACTTTTCAATCTGATCCTCGCAGTTACCGAAAGATAATGCATCGTAAGTCCAGTTTACTTCTTCAGTATAAGGATTAACTGATTTTATTTTCATGATATCCCCCAGAAAAAGAGTCCTTTAGTGATAATTGAAATTCCCGATATTATAATTTAAAGGAAAAGTAAAGTTCCAAAAAGGAATAATGTTCTCTGAATTTCTTCAACTCCCTGTTTCTAAAGCGGACTTAAACTCTGTTTGATAAGTAAAAACGGAACTAAATGACGAAATTGTGTTCAGAAATAGGCAGTAATAGTTATAAAACCAGAAAGTAATTATAAAGCACTCAATTTTACATGGGGGAAAATATGAGAAAAGCATT
>DUGS01000115.1:6002-6544 GCA_013331265.1 Methanosarcina sp. | reverse complement strand
ACTGCAACTGAAGAAGTTACTGCAACTGAAGCAGTTACTGCAGCTGAAGAAATGAATGCAACTGAAACAGAAACTACATCTGAATACATAATTCCGACCGAAAAAGAACAGGCAGTTGAAGAAGAGACTCCACTTGAAGAAGAAACTGAGGAGCCAACTTTAAAGGAAGAGAATATTACGACAACAGAAGAGGAAGGTGTAATTAAAGTAACTCCAAACAAAGGCGATTAAACAAAAACCTTTACTTAGAACTGGATGAGGGCAGAGCTGTTCAGAAGCCTCTACCTCAAGTACTTTTAAAGTGGTAACTAAGGCTTTGCCCTTAATCTGAAATCCTTATAGGGTTTAGGTACTATTGTATTAACCCTTTAGTGTATATCAGCGGCTGTAGATTTTTAGTTTGACAACCGGAGAGAAGTAACATAAGTTCAATTTTTTGGAAAAAAGGGCTCGTTAACGATACTCGTTAACCCAAACCAATAATTTTAATTTTTGCAGGTATCATAGAGGATTAACGTATCATAGAGGATTAACAAAAGAAA
>DUGS01000115.1:5262-5845 GCA_013331265.1 Methanosarcina sp. | reverse complement strand
CATAGAGGATTAACAAAAGAAAAATGAGCACTGGCCGTTTTTGGGAAGGATATAGATAAATTCTTATTCTTAGGGGTTAGTGCCCTTCACCACAACCTTATTTTTACTCCCTTTAGGAAAGGTACTCTCTTGAAAACATTTCTATGGTCAGAAGGAAGTAAGAGAGGAGAAGGGGACCTATAACAATTCCTATCAATCCAAAAAGGGATACCCCTATGACAATACCGAGCAGGGACAGAAAAGGATGGATTTCTCCAACTTTTTTCTGGATCACGGGCCTGAGGATGTTGTCAATCACACTTATAAAGAGTCCTGTAGCGAGGATACCGATTGCTGCAGTATAGTCCCCAAGGAGAAACTGGATAATGACTGCAGGGACCCAGACTAAAGTTGATCCAAAAACTGGAACAAAAGAAACGATTGTTGCGATAAAACCCCAGAGAATAGCTCCCTGGATATTAAAGATGAGAAAGGTGATGGTCAGAATTGCACCCTGGACAAGAGCTACAGCCCCGCTAGAGGTAATAGTTGTCCGGACAATTCTGCTGAACTCGTCCATGAGAGTGGCTGTGTTTTCTTCATT
>DUGS01000115.1:4452-5086 GCA_013331265.1 Methanosarcina sp. | reverse complement strand
CTGTGTTTTCTTCATTGAAAGGGATTGCCACATAAACTTTGCGTGCAAAAGCCGAATCTTCCCCTGTTAAAAGATAGTAAAGCAAAAAATACATTATCATGAGGCCTATGGACTGGTGGCTCAAGCTCTGGATTGAACCCAGAACGAAATTGCTTGAGTAATTGACGGCTTCAGAAACAATATCCATAACTCTTTCCTGTATCTTTGTCTGGAGGGTGCCAGTAGGAATATCCAGCCTTGAAAGATAATGAGTAAGAAATTGACCGCCAGATTGAATAGATGCAATAATAGATGCCTGGTTAAGTAATATCTGCTGGACTTCACCAATTATTATACTCATAAGAAAAAACAATGGAATCAGTACAACAAATATTGAAATAATTATAACCAGGGCTGCTGCAAACTGAGTTCGAATTCTGCCTCTCTTTACAAAAAAGTGATAAAGAGGTCTGAATATAATGTAAAGGATAAAAGCCCCGAAAAAATAATTTAGATAAGGAAGTGTAGCATAAACAATACCCGCAGTCAGGATAATAATGATTAGTAGGGCCAGAGCCATTTTTGAGATTCTTTCCATTAAATCTCAATTGGATTTTCTATTATAAATACCGAGCCTATCCCAAAACCTATTTTA
>DUGS01000115.1:3329-4241 GCA_013331265.1 Methanosarcina sp. | reverse complement strand
CATGATCAGATATTCGATTGACTGTCCCAAATTTGTAAGTACTCTACGAAATAACTTAAGCCATATTTTATATTGTGGATAATTATTTTCAAAAGCAAGCTCATCGATTTAGTTCCAAAATAATTCTGTGTTGATTAGATTATTTCATAATATTTGTCCACATATCTTCTGATAAAAACGTTTTGAGACAGCTTGCTTTTTTTGGAAAAATTAAAGCCTGAATAAACAAACGTCCTGCGTCGTAGACCCGTATCATGTTTTAAATTTGTTGATCTTGTTTTAATTTCTGATCTGGCTTTAAATCATGAGAAATAAGTATTATATAAACGTGTAGGAATATAAAATCAGGTTTTGCTACAGATCTCTGATTTTTAATGTGGGGAAGTAATGAGAAAAGAGCCGGTCATTTTTTCCAGTTTTATGCGGTATATTCCTTGAAATAGGATGCACAGATACTGATGATTAAGATTCTGAGCCCGTTGAAGAAGGTACTCAATCTCAGGTAATAACAGAAGTTACTGAAGTTGCAGAGGGAACTCCAGTTGAATATGTAACTTCGGTTGAAAACGAAACCTGTTCAGGGCTGAACTATTAGAGTATTAATCCTGAATCTGCCTTTAGTCCTCTGCACTATGTATATTTTCTGATATTAAAGAACTATAGTCAGAACTTAGTAGGAACTATTATAAAACCAGAATAGTAATTATAGAGCACTCAATACTAAAGGGGGAAAATATGAGAAAAGCATTGCTTATTTTAATGGCTATTTTTGGCGTATTCCTGGCAATAGGATGTGCAGGTACCGAACAGCCGAATGAAACCGTAACTCCAACTGAAGGAGTAACTCCAGCAGAAGAAATGGTTACAACTGAAGAAGTAACTGCAACTGAAGAGGTAACTGCAACCGAAGAG
>DUGS01000115.1:0-3112 GCA_013331265.1 Methanosarcina sp. | reverse complement strand
CGAAGAGGTAACTGCAACCGAAGAAATGAATGCAACTGAAACCGAAAATGTAACAGAAGTCGGAGGTGCATACGAAAAGGAAATTATAGCTGAAGAGGAAATGACAGCCGCAGAAGAAGCAAATACTGAAGCTGCAAACGTCACAGAAAGTACCGGAGCAATCCATGTAACTCCCAATAAATAAATGATGTATGCGGCAGTTAAGAACTCTGCTTTAAATTCCAACATTTTACGGTATAAAATAATATTTTTATGTGGGTGAATAGGGGTTTTCGAAAACAAATGAAGGTGTAATCACAGAATCTTAGTCAGATAAGCAGAATAAGAAACATAAAGATCTGTTTCTTGAGAAGGCTTTTATGAATTCCTTTATTCAATCCATCTAATATTGAATTGTTATTCAGGACGGTTATTTTTAATATGCCGTTTTAACGAAATCTTTTTTTCTACCAATGAATCTAAAACCTAAGTTTGACAGTCTCTACTAATTGATATTGAATCCATATTCCGCAGTATTTTTTTGAAAATCAGCATATTTCTCGATAACGTTTTTACAACCGTTCCTGATGATGAAGGATCGGCATAGAATCCAGTGAAGATTGCATGATATTATTTTTAGCTGTCTATGTTCGCTATACTGTCTATGTTCGCTATATATCCGCTTTGAATCCTTTGCAGATTATCAAAAAAATTACTTTGTAGCAAAATCGAGTATTGGTCTTCATAGGACATCAATTACTAATAATTAATGATAGAAATATGAAATAGTACTGGAAAAAGAATATTTATGAAAATATTGTCAAATTAAATAGAATATTGGGACTTAATTCGAGATTATCTTTATAGAAGGTCAATTTAGTAATATTTTTATATTTTTATGTGATACCAATATGCGTTGTTAATACCCCTTATTCAGATTATCATGTGATTGGTAGAGTAATTCACAAAAAAGGGTGTTCTGTAATGGAGAAAAAGTTATTTGTATTATTTTCGGTTCTCCTGACAGCCCTGATATTAATGTCAGCGGGCTGTATTGGGAAGGACAGCGCTCAGGCCGAGACCTCGGCTGAGGAGGCATTGGCTGAAGAGACATTGACTGCGAATACTGCTAAAGGATCTCAGCATGTGGACGTTGTTAATCTGAGCGGCGGAGATTGTGGCTATCCCCAACCGTTTACGATATATCCGAGAGGCCCCGGGTCATCAAAGGTTGGAATGGTCTTTGACAGCCTGTTAGAAAGAGATGAAATTGGTATAATTCCCTGGCTGGCTGAAAGCTGGGATGTCAATTCAAATGGAACTGAATATACATTTCATCTCCGTGAAGGTGTCACCTGGAGCGATGGAGAACCTTTCACAGCAAATGATGTTAAATTTACTTTCGATTATGAGCAGGAAAATGTACCTGTCTCCGGTGGGATTGAGCACGGTATTGTAGATAACGTTCAGGTTGTTGACCCAAACACCGTTAAATTCGTACTGAGTCAGCCGGTTTCAACCTTCCTTTATAAGTTAACTGGTTTTAAAATCATACCTGAACATATATACGAAAACATCTCAGACCCCGCCAGTTTCCTTGATTCAAAGGCGGTCACCGGCACCGGCCCATTCCTTCTTGATGAGTACAATAAAGAGCATGGGACATACAGGTTTGTAGCAAACGATAAATTCTGGGGGCCGGAGACTGCCGTTAAATCCGTTGAATTTATTCCTGTCAGCGATTCGTTAATAGCTTTTGAACAGGGAGAAATAGATTTCACAGGTATCTCACCTGACACTCTTGACCGGTTCACATCAGACACTGATGTAAGAATAGTCCAGCAGCCGGCTTTCTGGGGTTACCAGTTTTATTTCAACATGAAAAAATGTCCTGAGCTTAATGACAGCAGGATAAGGCAGGCCTTTGCTTATGCCATTGACCGTGATGAACTGGTGAAAAAGATCGCAAGAGGTGCAGGAAAAGCCGGTAATATGGGCATACTCCCTGAAGACCACATCTGGTATAACCCTGACCAGCCGGAATACAGCTATGATCCTGAAAAGGCCGGAGCATTGCTTGGCGAGGCCGGATGGACTGATACAGATGGGGATGGAATACGCGATAAAAACGGGGAAAAACTGTCATATGTACTGTCCCTTAGCAGCGGCGAAGTCCGTATTGGAGAGCTCATAAAAGAGAGACTGAGTGAAGTGGGAATTGACGTTCAGGTAAAGTCCCTGGAGAGCAAATCCCGTGATGCCAACCTGAAGAACGGAGATTTTGAACTTCTGATAAGCGGTTTTGGAGGCTGGGGAACGGATGCAGATTATCTTCGTACAAGGTACTGTGATACCGCAAAGTCAGGAAGTGTCTCATCCGGCGCAGCAGTATATGGTTACCACAATGATACCCTGAACGCTCTTGGTGCCCGGGAATTGCAGGAATTGGACGATGAGAAACGGAAAGAAATAATATACGATATACAGACCATGCTTGCGAATGATGTACCTGCAATACCACTCTATTATACTACATCATATGATGCATGGCGAATTTCAAAATATGACGGCTGGATGAACATGTATGACCACCATGCAAGAACACACAGTATTCTGTCGTATATTGAGAGGGATGGAATTGC
This sequence comes from Methanosarcina sp., assembly GCA_013331265.1. Taxonomy (GTDB): domain Archaea; phylum Halobacteriota; class Methanosarcinia; order Methanosarcinales; family Methanosarcinaceae; genus Methanosarcina; species Methanosarcina sp10923u. Next base: position 491 of record DUGS01000115.1, on the reverse strand, counting down.
AGAAAAAAGATAATATTAATAACCTGGTCGAATGCTGGAAAAAAGCTACGGGTAATGGTCTGAACATCCTGGATGAGGGCAGGATGGCAGAGTTCTGGAACAAACGCTCTGAGAACTATTCCAGGAATATTGAAAAAGATCAAAGAAAGAAGAGAACCGATGAGATTCTCGAGTTTCTTGAAGAAGCCGGTTTTAGTCCTGAAGGTTCCAGAGTACTGGATATAGGGTGCGGGCCCGGCACCCTCTCTCTTCCTCTTGCAAGGCTTGGGGCAGAGGTAACTGCACTTGACATATCGTCCGGAATGCTCAACAAACTCAAAGATTCTGTAAAAAAAGAGTCTCTTCCGGTAGATGTCATTGAATGCTCCTGGTGGACGGCAGACATAGATGAGCTTGGATTCAGGAACAAATTTGACCTTGTAATTGTTTCCAACATCCCTTATTCCGGGAGTCATGGAAGCAATTACAAGGTCAAATTTGTTCCTGAATCC
>DUGS01000078.1:8671-14646 GCA_013331265.1 Methanosarcina sp. | reverse complement strand
TTGGGTCACAGTTTTACAGAAAAAGTTTTGTACGATTTTTAGGGGTACATTAGAGCTATTCTTACTTACTCTTCTTCTACATGGCAGAAAATAGAAAGTTATATAACTGTTTTATAACCCTTACTTGATGTTATAGAGGTCAAAAAATGAAGTTGTTGGGAAAGTCTAAGGTTATAAAACATAAAGCAAAACCAGAGATTACATATCCTTTAGTGAGGCTTCCGCAGTCAGAAGTAGACTTTGCGGGAGAAACCGTCCATATTTTCAAAGCAGAGTACAATGGTAAGCCTGTTTATGTAATTTCCTTGGATGAAGAGCTTAACTGTGAACTTCAAGTTGTGCAACCAGAAACGAAGTCAGACTTAGAATCAAGAGTTGAAGCATTAGAAAAAGAGGTCTATAAATCCTCTAAATCCGAAAACGAGGAAAATAAAAACAAAAAACAAAAGTGGGCCCGCTGAGATTCGAACTCAGGACCTCCGCCGTGTGAAGGCGACGTCATAACCGTCTAGACCACGAGCCCATGAAATTGAATTTAAAACAAATAAGGGTTAAGCAACCATAAAATAGAACTTCTTATGTATAAGCTTATCGCTTGTGGGCTTATTTTGGGCTTACCCGGACCTGTTATGCAATTACTTCTATGTTTCTGCCGCCGGATTTTCCGTTTTTTGTATATTTTGAGGGTTTTGAATGAAGGAGAACTGTATGCTGGGGTTTTTTCAGTTTAGGCTGAATTTTCAGTTTTATTTCGGGAACTTTCATTCAGGCGATAAAGTAAAAAAGTAAAAAAGTAATAATGTTCCTTACTACAAAAATAATTTTATTGACTGGTTTGTATGATAGAAATCCTGAAAATCCTCTTCACAATGCCGTTTTTACTCTACGCATGCTGCACCGACCTGAAGGAACGCAGAGTCTCTAATAAGTTATGGAAGTACATGCTTGCGTCGGGTTCAGTCTTTGTGGTCTATGAAGTTTTTACCGGTGGGATTCCTTACATTAAATCTCTAATTCTTTCGAGTGTTATTGTTTTTATTTCTATTTACATACTTTTCCATCTTGGGGCCTTCGGGGGCGGAGACGCAAAGGGGTTGATAGTGCTTTCAATATTATTTCCTCTCTATCCGGTTTTCCAGTTCTCAGAAAAGGTCTATCCTCTGCTCGGTCTGCCTCCGGTAGGGCTTTTTACCTTCACGGTACTGGAAAATGCTCTCCTGGTAACCGTCCTCGTGCCTCTCGTGATGTTTTGCTACAACCTCCTGCACTTCTCGCCTGAAATGCTCAAAAAGCCATTCTACATGTTTCTCGGGTACAGGACTGAGGTTTCCTCTCTCAAACATAAGGAACATCTGGGACTGCTAGAAAAATTCGAGCTTGACGAAAACGGGGCTGTCACCAGAAAGTTTGCACGGACAGGGCTTGATTTTAATGCAAATGAGAAGCCTGAACTTGAAGAATACGTAAAAAAAGGGCTAATTGAAAAAGAAATCTGGGTCACTCCGGGCCTGCCTTTTATGCTCTCAATTACAGCAGGTTTTATAGCCGCAGTTGTTTTCGGGGATTTGATCTTTTATGCAGTCTTTAGCTTTTTCGGGAGCTGAACTAAACACTTTCGGAATAAACTGAAAATCTATCAAACAACCAAAAGCCTGTAGAAACCTTTTTCTTTCTTTTTTATCTTTTCTGCACGACAAGCAGCCCGTAGAGGATGGTTTCTGCAATCGGGGGGTTATCAGGAGTTCCTTTTGCGATCCTTTCTTCCGGATAGCCGAGGTTTTCGCAGGTATGAAGTTCAGCTCCTATCCCGAGTTCTTTAAGAATCTCTGCAACCTCACGGGAACCAAATGCCTCTTCCGGTAACAGGAAGATGTTTCTTCCGTTCTTTAATTCCTGGACCAATTCGGCTTTTGCAGGTCCAAAATCCCTGCCGTGGGCTGTTATTGCACAGAGGTTCGTCAGGTTTACTTTCGTGCGGGCACAGGCTGCCTGCATTGAAGAAATTCCCGGAATTACGGTATCATTTTCCCCTGCAAATTTCCCTAGCCCGGAAAACATGGGGTCTCCTGTTGATAGGACAACGGCATCTGCGGGCAGGAGGTGGAGAGACTTGTAGTCCTTAATCGTTTTTGCTTCGCAGGTGATATATTCCTGTGCGAGCTCGATCGCTCTTTTTGCACCGTAGACCACTGAAGCTTTCCTTATCGCCCTTATCCCTTCTTCCGTAAGCATGCCGGGCCCGACCCCGACTCCTACAACTATCATAGTTTTTCTTCCCCTCTGTCCGGTTTAAGTTTCTAAATTCTCAGTCTCTGGATTTCACTTTAGTTTATTTCTCCAGTTCAATTCTCAATTTTGCTGTCCATAAGGACAGACCCGTCCCTGTCAATTACAACAATTCTTGCACCCTTGCCTTTCTCGACTGCCATTTCAAAGGATTCTTTCAGGCGTTCGTGCTCCGGAGCCTTTTCAAGCATCTCAACAACGGTTGCATACCCGCTGCCTTCAAGCATTTCAGGGTTTCCCCATTTCAGGACAAGGCCGGGAAGCCCGCAGATAACGATATCTCCTGAAGAATAATCGAGCCCTTCTGAGATCCTGCTCCCTACCATAACAACGGTATATTCAGGGAAAAGCATGTGAGAATACTTCATTCCTATCCGCCCGGTGGTCAAAACCACTTTGTCCGTACAGCGGATGAGGTCTCCTTTCATTTCTCCGAGATGGTCGTTCCAGGGCTCAACAAAACCTGTGCTCCCCAGGACAGAAATCCCGCCTTCAACTCCTATCCTGCTGTTCAGAGTCTCTTTTCCGACCCTTTCCCCTTCAGGAATTGAAATCGTGACCTCAGCTCCCTGCAAGCCCAGTTCCTCTACAGCCTCTTTCACTGCTGCTGTTATCTGTTCCATGGGTTTTGGGTTTATAGCTGGCTTACCTCTTGGGACCTGAAGCCCGTCCCTTCTTACAATCCCTATGCCTTTTCCTCCGAGGATGTGAATTCCCTCAACTTCTCTGGCTTCGCCAACAAATTCAAGCCCGCGTGTGATATCGGACTCGTGGTCATTAGGGATCTTCTTTACAACTGCGTGTCCTGGGGAAGACTCACTGACTTTAAGGTGGGCTCTTAGTCCGACAGGGGTAGGGACGGATACGCTGTCAATCTTTTTCTTAAGGGAAAGGACAGCGGCTTTTGCAGCAGCACTGGCTGTGGTTCCTGTTGTATATCCGCGTTTGAGGACGGACCCGTCGCTCAGGACCACGACCACGCCGGATGCCACGTTTTTTTCAAGCTCTTCCCTGGGCAGCCCTGTACGTGCAATCCATTCTTCAGGGATATTGAAATTGTTAACAGGATCTATCATGGAAGAATATTCGGAGGTTTTTTATTATAAATGTATTGACCTGAAATTCAGTACAATAATAGAAATAACACAATAATAAAAAAATAATAGAAATAACACAATAATAGAAAAGAGCGGCATCATTCCAGGAGTGGGATTTTTTCGTTTTTCTGGAAGTTGGGGTATTTCTCTTGGGGTTTGAATGGGGGGTGACCATTCTTTGTTGGGGTTTGGGGGTTTGGGGTGTGAAAAATAGCCTTTTGGAATGATGCCTCTTCGTCAGTACTAAGCTGACATTTACCCTCAATATCAGTTATATTATATAAAACTATAGGAAATAAAGATAGATTTTCAGTGGGAACTCTTTTGATTCTTTAATAAATAATTATTAATTTGTCTTTCTATATATTCTCATGGATGGTCATATTTTTATAGACACGTCTCTCTAAATAAACAACTTATTTTTTCTTAAATTTTCAAACTTTTTTCTTACGAACTCCTCGTTGTTTATGGAGTTCTTGCAAACATTCTGTCCAGTTCCCCTTTCGTAAAGGTTATGACTGTTGGTCTTCCATGTGGACAGGAGTAGGGGTTTTCAGCTGTTCTAAGCTGCTGTATTAAATTTTCCATCTGCTCTGGCGTGCATGCCGCACCTCCTTTAATCGCTGCCCTGCAGGCAAGGGTCTTGCTTACTTTTTCCAAAATACCTGTCTCTTTTTTGACCTTTCCTTCAGCCAGCAGGTCAGATATCACGTCATGTATCACATCAGTATCTTCGAGCCGTCCGAAAACCTCGGGCACAAAAGTGACAACATATGTATTGTCCCCAAATTCCGAAATTCCAAAGCCATACTCCTCAAGGTAGGGTATGTATTCTTCCATCAGCACTTTTTCTTTCGGGGTGAGTTCTATCATTACGGGGGTGATCAACTCCTGCACCCTGGATTTTTTACTTTTTAAGACCTGCTCGTAAAGGATACGCTCATGGGCTGCATGCTGGTCGATAACTATAAGGTCTTCCCCTTTTTCAGCGAGGATATACATCCTGGAAACCTGGCCTATTATACGAATGTCTTCGAGAAGGTCAGTATTTGCTTTTTGCCTCGGCTTCTGGCTTTGCTTTTCCTCTATACTTATTTTTTCGCTTATTTTCTCCTCTGTCTTCTTATTCCCAGGAACTCCTTCCTTTTCTACCTTTTTTTCTTCCGTTTTTCTATCTTTATTTTCTCCTTTCACCTTCTCTTCACTCTCTCCTGAAAACTCAAGAAGGCGCTCGGATTTTTTCAACCGTCTTTCAGTGTCCTTTACAGGATAGATGTAAGCCTCGGGTTTATCTCTAAGTACTCTATTCCCACTGTCCGAAATTCTCGTTTCCTCTGAAACCCCTTGAACCCCTGGTCCACTTACAGTTTCTTTTCCGGCTGCTTTACCTATCTCTTCTGTCATTTTCTTGTCAGACCGTACTCTTCGGGTTTCAGGTGACTGAATTTTTCCTGATGTTTCCGGGACCTCAAAGGTTTTCTGTAACCCTTTTCCTTCTTTTTCCCTTATCTCTGGGGCAAGCCCATGTTCAGAAAGGACTTTTTCAACTGCATGAATAACTGCATCCTTTACCTCCTTTTCTCTGCTGAAACGGACTTCGGCTTTTCGGGGATGGACGTTTACATCCACTTCTCCCGGATCAAGGGTAAGAGCAAGGACTGCTACAGGATAGCGGCCTTTTGGCATTTTTGTGTAATATCCTTCACGGATGGCTGTGTTGATGGTTTTTGAGGCAACAGGGCGGGTATTTACGAAAAGAAAGAGCTGGTCGTTATCTCCTCTATTCAGTTCGGGTTTTGATATGTAGCCACGGACCTCAAATTCCTCTGTCCTGTACTCCAGAGGGAGCATTGACCTGGCAGTCTCAGGCCCTAGCAGGTTTACCATACTGTTAAACAGGTCATTTGACCCCGTATTTCTGAGGACTGGCTTTCCTTCGCTGAACAGGGTAAAGGAAATTCCCGGATTTGCCAGGGCCAGTCTCATAACGGTATCAGTGATATGGGCAAGCTCGGTACGGTCGGTTTTCAGGTATTTGCGCCTTGCAGGCGTGTTGTAGAAGAGGTCTTTTACATGCACTGATGTCCCCGGAGCTGTGCCTGCGTCAGAAGTTTCCTCTACTTTTCCTCCATGAATTACAACTTTCGTGCCTGCGATCTCTTCCGGGGTGCGGGTAAGAATTTCCACCTTTGCAATGGCGGTTATGGAGGCAAGGGCTTCACCCCTGAAACCCATTGTGGAGATCGTATCCAGGTCTTCGATTTTCGTGAGTTTGCTTGTTGCGTGTTTTTTATACGCAAGGAGAGCATCGTCTCTGCTCATCCCGCAGCCGTTGTCCCGGATAAGGATGGAATGTTTTCCTCCCTTTTCAATTTCGATGCGGATTTCTGTTGCTCCGGCATCGATTGAGTTGTCTACGAGTTCCTTTACTACGGATGCCGGACGCTCTATCACTTCCCCGGCTGCGATCTTATTTATTGTATCCTTATCAAGAACCCGGATTTTATTTTCCTGTTTTTCTTCAACCTGATCTTTCATCTGCCCTTCCATCTTCTATTCATTTTTTCCACTTATTCTATCAGTTTTTCTACT
>DUGS01000078.1:3560-8489 GCA_013331265.1 Methanosarcina sp. | reverse complement strand
TTTTCTACTTATTCTATCAGTTTTCTGCATACTTTTTTAACCAAGCAGTTTTTTAAGTTCATGAAGTTTGTTCATGGCTTCTATTGGCGTCATCTCATCCACATTCATCTTTTTCAGGGCTGCTTCCACAGGGCTCAACCCTTTTGCCTTCTCAGAACTTCCACTGCTGCTCCCAGGGTCGAAAAGCAGCATCTGAGTGTAGCGGGCGGTTGCTTTGCCTTTTCTCTTTTTCCCGTTTTCGCTCTCTTCAGCTTCTTCAAGCACGTTTTCCCTTTCGAGTTCCCTGAGGATCTCATTTGCCCTCTCGATTACTTTTTCAGGGACTCCGGCAAGCCTTGCAACATGGATCCCATAACTCCTGTCTGTTGCTCCTGGCACGATTTTCCTCAGGAAAACCAGCTCGTGGCCTTCTTCTTTTACTGCAATGTGGTAATTTTTTACCCGTTTTAATTTCTCTTCAAGGGCTGTGAGCTGGTGGTAATGGGTTGCAAAAAGAGCCCTTACACCGACCTTCCCCCTGTTGTGCAGGAACTCAACAACCGCTTTTGCAATGCTGTACCCGTCATAAGTGCTTGTCCCCCTGCCGATTTCGTCGAGCAGCACAAGGCTTTTAGGGCTTGCATTATTCAGGATATTTGCCAGTTCCACCATTTCGACCATAAAAGTGCTCTGCCCGCTCGCAAGGTCGTCAAAAGCCCCTATCCGTGTAAAAACCTGGTCGATAACTCCTATGGAGGCATAGGACGCCGGGACAAAAGAGCCTGCCTGAGCCATAATTGCAATAAGGGCAGTCTGGCGCATATAGGTGGATTTTCCTGCCATGTTCGGGCCAGTTACCAGCAAAAACTGGTTCTCCTTGCAGTCCATTTCGGTATCGTTCGGGACAAAACCGCCTGATACCGTACTTTCGACTACTGGGTGCCGGCCGTCCCTGATAAGGATCTTGCAGTCTTCGGTGAGCTGCGGGCGTGTATAATTATTATTCTCTGCAACCTCGGCAAGGTCTGCAAGGACATCAAGGGTGCCTATCCTTTCTGCTGTCTGCTGGAGTTCCTTTGAATAGGCTGAAAAGGTCTCTGTGATTTCAGTGAAGATTTCATACTCCAGAGCCACAGCTTTATCGTTTGCTGTCAGGATCAGGCTTTCTTTTTCTTTAAGCTCCGGTGTAAAGAAACGCTCTGCATTTGCCATGGTCTGCTTTCTTATATAGTCGTCAGGCACCTGGCTGCTGTTTGAATTGGTAACTTCGATATAATATCCAAAGACCTTATTGTATCCGACTTTCAGGGACTTGATCCCTGTCCTGTCCTTTTCTTTCTGCTGGAAGGCTGCAATCCACTTTTTACTGTTGCTTGAAATATCCCTTAGCTCGTCAAGTTCCTCGCTGAATCCGGCTTTTATCATTCCACCTTCCCGGACACTTACAGGAGGCTCTTCAACAATTGCTTTTTCAATCATTTCAGCCAGTTCTTCCAGATCTGAAAAGGCTGCAAGCCCTTGCGCAATCTCTTTCAATACCTTTGAACCGGCTTTTTCCAGAATGCAGTCCCGGATAGAGGGCACAGCACCAAGGGATTTTTTCAGGGCTACGAGGTCCCTTGCATTGGCGTTTCCGTACACTATCCTGCCCACGAGGCGTTCAATGTCCCTGACGTCTGAGAGCCAGTCCCGGATATCGTAGCGGAGCAAAGGGTCTCCTGCCAGTTCTTCTACTGCATCCAGCCTGAGGTTGATTTCTTCTACGGAAAGGAGCGGCTTTAAGAGCCACTTTTTCAGGATGCGGTTGCCCATAGGTGTCCTTGTGCAGTTCAGGGTCCTGTAAAGGGAATTCTGGTCCCCTTCATCCCGCACGTTTTTCACGATTTCAAGGTTGCGGAGGGTAACAGAGTCGAGAATCATGAACTCGGTATTTGAGTATGTCCTGAGTGTATTGATATGTGTAAGGTCCCTCATCTGGGTTGTTTTTGCATATTCAAGTGCAGCCCAGGCCGAATAGACTGCAAGTTCCAGTTTTTCACAGCCCATACCCTCGAGGGTCGAGACTTTGAAATGGTTTTTTAGTTTTTCCCCGGCTTCCTCTATTCCGAAGATTTCCGGTGCAAATTCCTGCACGATTGTCTGTTCCTTTAACCTATCAACAAGTTCCGAATTCCCATACAGGGTCGGGGGCAGGATGCATTCCGAAGGCCGCATGCGGGCAAGTTCAGTGAGTAATTTTTCGAAACCTTCTGAGTCTGTAAACTGGGTTGTAAGGAACTCTCCTGTTGAGATGTCCAGGAAAGAGAGCCCGAATTCCATTTCACTGCTTTTTCCGGATTTTCCTACCTCTCTTCCTGCAACTGCCATAAGGTAGTTATTTGACGCGTCCGAGAACATGGATGAATCTATTGCTGTTCCCGGGGTTACCACCCTGACAACTCCCCTTTTCACAACCCCTTTTGCTTTCTTCGGGTCTTCGAGCTGTTCACAGATAGCTACCTTGTACCCTCTGTTTATCAGCCTTGGAAGGTATGTGTCAATGGCGTGGTAAGGAATTCCTGCAAGCGGCATTCTTTCTCCTGACCTGTCCTTGCCACGGGCTGTCAATGTAATTTCAAGCTCTTTTGCAATGGTTTTTGCGTCTTCCCCGAAGGATTCGTAGAAGTCTCCCATCCGGAAGAAGATTAGGGTGTCAGGGTACGCCAGTTTGGCTTCATAGTACTGGCGCATCGCAGGGGTCATCATTTCAGTCATTTTTTACTCACTGTAAATTTGAATAAATTTGATGGTATTAGTTTAAATTTGAGGTTGAATCAGCTGGATATCTGTTTGAATATCGGTTAGAAATACTATGCCTTTATCTTGAATCATGCTTCTTATATATAATTTAATTATTCGGTATTGTAAGCCTTATCAAAGGAGGAATTGCCCTGAGCTTGGAAAAATTAGTTGAAGTCTGTCCTGTCTGTGGGAATTCGGATGTATTCTATGAGGTTGGCGGGTATGCAGGTGCGATTTACCACTGCAAAGAGTGCGGGTATGTTGGAGCTTTTGTAATCGAGGCTAATGAGGAAATGATTGAGAAAATCAAAGAGAAGTATAAGCGGGAGAAGGAGAAAGAGGAACACTAATCTAATATTTTCTTATATTTCACTAATCTAATATTTTCTTATATTATTTCTTATATTATATGTTATCTAATCTGTTGAATCTTTCAGGAAACTCTAATGACTATTTAAAAATATTTATGTATTTTTGTTGACCAAAATTAATCCTTTGTTTTATCAATCTGGATAAGGCATCATGAAAATAAGTGCGTACGAAGAATAGACATTTAATATAAGAAATCTTAAAGGATCACAACTTAGAAAATTATTTAATACAGTTATCTCCTATAATAGTTTATGAGTAGTATAATCAATGATTATTTCTACAATTTTTTTTCGGGGAATGACTGGTCTTACTGGATTGTTATCGTAATTCTGGTTTTTATTGTAATTTTGTACCTTTTGAAGCCTTCCGGGAGAGGTAAAAAATATAATTAATCCAGTTTGTAATGTCATCTTTTAAATATGTTATTTTCCTGGATTATTTTTAAAATCCTCCCTTTAATTTACTGGTTTCCTGATGCAAATTTTAAAGCTCTTGGATTCCTTAGAAATCTTCTTTTTTCCCAGCAGGCAGGGGAAATAATTATTGATAAGGAATATCACAGGTACCATGAAGAGAAGGTTGAGCACTGTTAAGCTCAGGGCAAAAGCTGCATTGTAATAGAAGTATTCAAGCTCGACTCCGAAGCTTAGAAGTGCCAGTTTTGTCAGTATGTCTTTCAGGGGGAAGTGGAGTGCAAGCACAATCAGGCTGTTTCTCCCGTAATATTCCAGTACCCTCGAACCTCCTATTTTTTTGAATAGATAAACGAAAGCAAAGATACCTGAGAAGGCAAGGCAATAATACGAAAAAAAGTTGCCATATTTCAGTACGTTTATATTGACCTTGTCTGAGGTTGGGAACTCCAGCAGGTAAACTAAATAAAGCAAATTCAAAAGGATAAAGATCCCAGGGAAAAATTTCTCAGATCGGATGAATCCTTCCCTGAACTTCGAACTTAACCCCATCCCATAACCCGGATTTGGACTCAAACCTGCTCCTGACTCTTTTTCCGGTTCTGTATATCTTCTAAATAGATTTCCAGCTCCGTAAAAGACTACAGCAGAGAGAGCCGCATCAGCATTCCAGGGCAGCCTGAATGGCACATAAACCGAATAAAGGTACCCTATAACCCCGGCTACAGTAAGCCAGAGTGCCAGCTTTCCCGGTTTTCCGTAATAGCTCTTTGCAAGTCCATAATAGATAACCTCGGTTACGAAAAGGCAGGTCAGAAACCAGAGTGGCGGATTATAAGATACAAGAGGTCCCAGCGCGTAAAGAATAGAGTAAACCCCATAAAGGGCAGTGGCTTCGAAAAATTCAATATTTGTAACTCCCGGCTGAAATCCCATGTCCAGCAAAAAGTAAAACAGACAGGTCAGTACGGCAAAAGCGAAGTAAGGCACGATGAGTGATCTGAACCTTCCTTTGACAAACTTTGCAGCTGATCCTGCATATTTTCCGAAATCAAATAGAATTCCGGAAATGAAAAAGAAAAGTGGCATGTGAAAAGAAAATATATAAGTATCAAGCGCTACAGGCAAGCTGTGATGTGCAAACACCACAAGCATAATCCCAATTCCCTTTAATGCGTCAATCCAGTGAAGTCTCATATTAGCCCGGTATGTAAACAGTGTTTACATTATAAAAAAGGTTTGCTGTCACCTCTCCGGCCGTACTGCCTCTTGACATTTCCGGGAGCCTAAACTGTTCAAACCAGTATTTTTCATTTTTTCTTTCCTATTTGGGAAAATGGAATTTCCTAACAAAAAAGCAATGTAAAAGTAATAAAAACATGTA
>DUGS01000078.1:0-3369 GCA_013331265.1 Methanosarcina sp. | reverse complement strand
TGTAAAAGTAATAAAAACATGTAATAGTAATAAAAACATGTAAAAAACAACAAAAAGGATTTTGGTGGGGCCGCTGAGATTTGGACTCAGGTCGCAAGACCCCCAGTCTTGCAGGATGGACCAGGCTACCCTACGGCCCCGCAGAGTAGGTTTTTTTATTTACAAGGTGACAAGTTGCCTTGCTTGCCATCAACCAACTATTGTAATCATACATGTAGTATAAATGAGTATCGGTAGATAATAGCCCGAATATTACTCCCGATTGTTTTCAAATTGTTAATCTGTGTTTTTTGCATACTTTTTTCTCAGATTTTTTGGCTTACGGTTTCTGGATATCGGCCTCTGAAGGCTTACTCAGTATGCTTTTTGCCCGAAGGACTCTCTGGATAATGGTGATATGCGAGAATACTGCTATCAGTACAAGCGCCCAGCCGAGGAATCCTGAAAGGGCTCCGAAAGCCAGGATAAGCATCCTTTCCGTACGTTCGGCAATTCCTACAGACAATTTCCTGCAGCCTGCAGACTCAGCTCGGGCGCGTGTGTAACTTACGAGAAAAGAACCAATGAGGGCATAGCCTGACCAGAGCCACCCGTCAATTCCCATAACCGAGAGAACCATAAGCTTTCCATTTATTACTCCTGCCATTATCCCGAGAAACATGATCCCATCGGAATAGCGGTCGCATACTGAGTCCAGTACTCCTCCGAAAGGGGTGGTCCTGCCTTTTGCTCTTGCGACCCCTCCGTCAAGGATATCGAAAACTCCGCTGAAGAGTATCAGGAGTCCTCCTTCAAAGGGTTTGCCCAGGACAAATGCAACTCCTGCAGCCACGCTTACCATAAAACCCAGCAGGGTAAGGGTGTTTGGAGAGAGGGGTATTGAGCGTGCAAATGGAATTATCAGTTTTCTTGCGCTGTTTTTTAAGTCCTCGAATATTTCAATCCCTTCCTTTATCTGGCTATTGATACTTCATCTTTGGATATAGTCTTATCTTCTTTCGAAATATCTATGGTTTCTAAGTTCCATTAAGAGAGCCCTTTATATCTTTGAAGGTCGGTTCTCCTGATTCAATGGTCTTGCAGGGATGGAATTCTCAAGAACGAGGTTTTAAGGATCGCTATATAAATAAAGTCACATGAGTTTAAATTGATATGGAGTTAAAATATGAATATAGTAGAAGAACACAGGGAAAAGTGCATTCGATGTGGACAGTGTTTTGAGGTCTGCCCTCGATATGAAGACCTGGATTTGCTTGACCAGCTTTATGGGTATCTGGAGGGGTCTTCTAATATCAATCCTGATTCTCTGCTGCGCTGTCTTACCTGTGGGCTCTGTGTTTCTGCCTGTCCTGAGAAGCTTGGGATCAAGCCGCTGATCTCTCCTGCCCGGCAGAAATGGGTAAATGAAAACGGCCTTACTGACAGGCAAACTATGGCAGATCCAGAGGCTGAAAATAATCTCTTCAAAACAGTTGCTGAAATGGATGAAATTCCTGAGTTTGCAAACAGGTCTGGTTCTGTTGTGTATTTCCCGGGCTGCGCTGGCACATATATCAACAAGGTGATGGCACAGGCTTCTGTTGCTCTTCTGGAAAAGGCGGGAATTGATTATAGTGTTCTGAGCGGGCTTGAATACTGCTGTGGAGCTGTATCTGCAGGTGCCGGAGATCCTGGGCCCGTCCGCAGGCACGGGCAGAAAAATATCGAAGAAATCCGGAAAAGAGGAGCGAAAATCCTTATTACTTCCTGCCCCGGATGTTTCAAAGCTTTTAAGGATATCTACCCACGCATGTTTGGTAACCTGGACTTTGAGGTTCTGCAGGTCTCGCAGTACTTTGACCTGCTTTTAAAGGAAGGGAAACTTACTCCGGAAAATGCACTCAAATACAGGGTTTTTTACCACGATCCCTGCCACCTGACAAGAGGCATGGGCGTCTACACGGAAGCAAGGAATGTGCTTGAACAGATTCCCGGGACCAGGCTGGCTAATAAAACTCCCGAAGGATCGGCTTGCTGTGGCTTCGGAGGAGGGGTAAGGGTAAATTATTCTTCTGAGTCTATTTCTTTAGCTTCTGATAGGTTTAGAGCTGCCGAAAAACTGGGCTGCGATGTTATCGTAACAAACTGCGGGGGCTGTATGCAGAACCTTATAGAAGCCGGAAAGGATGAAAAAATAAGGATATTTGATCTAGCTGAATATCTGGCTCTCGCTTGCGGAGTGAAAATAGAGAGGGAAGACCGGAAAATGGTCGAGCTGGTAAACAGGGCTTACAGTTCATGTGTTTCTGGTTACAAAGAACCAGACCTCTCACAAACATGAAACCTTCATCACTTTTTTACTCCCTTTTTCCTTTTATGTACCTGCATGTAGCACATTTCATATTATATTATCTTTTTCCATCTTTTCTTTTATTTTTCTATTGTTTCTTTTTCTGGCATGCCAACGTTTCAGATTGCTGTTTTTCTCTCTCGGTCAGAAATTGGATAAAAAATCTGTCCCGGTAAAAAATCTACTATATATTATTTTCTCTTTTATTCTGTTTTTTATCTGAATTTTATTCAGGTTCAGGGAAAATGTAAAAATGATGTTCAAAAAGAGGAATCATTTATTGTCAATCTAATCTATAATTTGAAACTTTAACAGAAAAGCAGCTTCAGCCGCCGTAATATTTTTTCATGCATCTTATGAAGCGAAAATTATATCTATTTTAGTCCCTTTAATCTCTTAAAAAGATATTGTTATTTTTTCTTCTTTTCCACGCTTTCAAATACCCACTTTTAATATTTAATATTTATATTTTTTGTTTATTCTTTATATTTTCCTCTTCCATCACATTCTATAAATGTTTTAAACCACAAAATATATATACAACCCTCCATTTTGAGGCATCCTTTTTGACAAAATATTTATACCAGTAAAGAGAAGTTAACTCTGGAGACATCTGTGAAGATGAATTAACAGACGGGATTTAAAATGGCACCAAATACATTCCCTCTGCTAAATTCTCATGAACCCCAGTAAGCAATCATGAATGATTCATGATTTTGCAGTTTTGCTTGTGGTAATCTTGGCTTCCCACCCATATATATCATAAGCTACTTTTCGTGCGTCTCATGACTCGGAGAGCGTGAGCTAGCGTTCCAATCATCATGGTTTTCATGACAGTTGGTTGAGAGGTCTCCAAAAAATAAAACGGAGGATGCAACATTAGCAAAGAAGAATTGCTTCAGGAACTTGCAGGTGCTATGATCTCCTGCAAGAAGGATGCAGTACTCGCTGCAGTTGAAAAAGCTAAAGGAGAACTGGAGCCTTCCGAAATTATTGAAAAAGGACTTGCAGAAGGCATGAACGAAGTGGGAGTCCGCTTT
>DUGS01000069.1 GCA_013331265.1 Methanosarcina sp. | reverse complement strand
TTTAACGCTTAAAAGATAAAAATCATATTGATAAGCTTGAATAGCTCTAAAAGCCAGTGAAAAACAGAGACAGGAATTAAAAAGAAACTAATTAAAAAGAAACTAATTAAAAAGAAACTAATTAAAAAGAAACTAATTAAAAAAATATGAATTAAATTATAAAACTATAAAAGCTAATTTAAAAGCTAAAAGAAACCTCAAGCCTCAAGACGTGAAAACTAAAATGAAACAGGAAATAGAAGATCACAGAAAAGGTAGTGGGAAGTTCGAAATTGAAGAGTCGATTTCACGCATATATCCTTTCATAATCAGGGTATTTGATGTATACGAAATCCAGAAATCCGGAGAGGTCCTTTATTTCTTCGGCACTCCTAAGGTGGATGCTGAGAATGTAATGGGAGAACTCTGGGCTCCCCTTGAACAGCGAGGACTTGGAGGTATCCTGAAATACGAGCTTGGAGAGCACATCCTTATTGTTGCTCCCATAAAGAAGGAAAAGGAAAAAATCTGGGTAAACTTTGCACTTTTCATAGCAACGATATTTACAACCATGATTTGCGGAGCCTGGATGTTCGGGGTGAATCTATCGAGTGAACCCCGGCAGGTTTTCCAGGGCTTGCCGTTCACACTTGCAATACTGGCTGTGCTCGGCTCTCATGAAATGGCTCATTATGCAATGGCCAGGTACCATGGAATGAAAACTTCCCTCCCCTATTTCATCCCTTTTCCGACTTTCATAGGCACAATGGGAGCGGTGATACGTTACAAGGGACCTATCCCTAACCGAAAAGCTCTCTTTGACGTTGGAGTTGCAGGGCCTCTGGTAGGGCTTTTTGTCTCAATTGCGGTCACCATAATAGGTTTGAAACTTGATGTGCCTCAAATCAATCCATTGCCCGATTCCCTGATGTTCGAGGTAGGCCTCCCGCCCCTTTTTGTAATGGTCCAGAAACTTGTAGGGACTACGGGAAGCAACCTGCACCCTGTGGCTTTTGCAGGCTGGGTAGGAATGTTTGTGACCCTTCTAAATCTCCTGCCTTCAGGGCAGCTTGATGGAGGGCACGTGCTCAGGGCAATGCTCGGCAAAAAAGCGGACAGGGTTTCTTCGATGATGCCGCGCATCCTTCTCCTGATAGGCATTTATGTTATATACTGGCTAAAGGGAGACGGTTTTATATGGATATTCTGGGCCCTCTTCCTCTGGGCTTTTGCAGCAGCCGGACACCCTTCACCTCTTCATGACAAAGTGGAACTGGATAAAAAGCGTATCTTTATAGGGATAATTACTTTCATACTTGGCCTGCTTTGCTTCACTCTTATCCCATTTAAGACAATAACCTGAAAAAGGAACAGAGAATATCAGAAGCTTATCAAAACCTGAAAATAAACAGAATAGAGGGAAAAAACAGCAATGGAAGTAAATTTTCGATACAGCAAAAAGAACTCTTACAGCTTTGCGGTTCTTTCACCTGTGCTTCCTGAAGCAGGGTTTACGGACAGACCCATTGATGGGATAATGATCTACAGTTTTACTACACGACAGGCAGCAAGAGTCTTCAAAGAAATAGAAAACGCAGGTACGGACTCGATCTTCATTGCAGGAGGTCCACACCCTTCAGGGTGCCCTGAAGAGACACTTGAATACTTTGATTATGTAGTTATTGGCGAAGGCGAAGAAACACTTCCAGAACTTGTAAGGGTCCTGAAGGAAGGGGGAGATCCGGGAGAGGTAAAGGGAATTGCTTACAAAAACCCAGACACCGGCAATATAATCCGGACTCAAGAAAGACCGCATGTGAACCTTGACGCATATCCCTGCTTTGACCCGAAAAAACTTCGTGCCCCAATTGAAATCAGCCGCGGATGCCCCTGGGGCTGTAAGTACTGCCAGACTCCAAGACTTTTTGGGAGGGAAGTAAGGCACAGGAGCATTACTTCTATCCTGAAGAATGCACAGTACTATGATGACCTGCGGTTCATAGCTTCAAATGCTTTCGCTTATGGAAGTGACGGAATTCATCCGAGGTTCGATAAGGTGGAAAAACTGCTCTCTGCCCTCCATGAGTTGCCCGATAAAAAAATTTTTTTCGGGACTTTCCCGTCCGAAGTCCGCCCTGAGTTTGTGACCGGGGAATCTGTCGAACTCGTGAGAAAATATTGTGCAAACGATAGTATCAGCCTTGGAGCTCAGTCCGGGAGTGACAGCGTCCTTAAAGAAATAAGGAGAGGTCATACGGTTGAAGACACCGTTTCAGCCGTAGAGTGCTGCCTTGAACACGAAGTTGTGCCGGCAGTTGATTTTATCTTCGGGCTTCCCACAGAAACCGAAGAAGACCAGGAAAAAAGCCTTGAGCTTGTGCGCTGGATCTGCAAAAAAGGCGGGACTGTCCGGGCTCATTATATGACACCTCTTCCGGGCACTCCATATGCGTCAGCAGCCCCTTCGAAAGTTAGCGACCGTGTAAGGCGGGAGCTTGGAAAACTTGCCCTTGGTGGAAAATTAACAGGTTACTGGGAAAAACACAGGAAAGTTTAAAAGAAAGCTTAAAGGAAGTAAAAAGGAAGTAAATAAAGAAGTAAATAAAGAAGTTAAAAAAGGATTAAGGAAAGCTGGCGTATAATTTCAGTACCTGCTTCTTAAACCTTAATCTTGCGTTTTGGGCCAAATCTTATTTTAAATTAATCGCATAAGGAGACTTTTATTTTTGGTTCTGTTACTTCACCCCTCTGTTACTTTTGTTAATTGAAATTAAAATTCCAATCGATATCGTTTTTAGTGCTGTTTATTTTGTAGGTTTGTCTATGCCTCTAAAAAATGTCTACTGATTTCTTAGCTTTGATGGCTCGTACAGGTTTCAAAGGATGTTGTTGATCTCGTATCAGGTCTAATTTTAAAATACGTTTATTGATCCGGTCTTGTTTTTTCGATCTTGTCGGGAGGTAGTTTGGAACCTTCCAATGCTATTTTTATTATTTAGGAGGCGTATGTTTTTCTAATTAGGAGGCTCTCGTACTAACTTGTTTATCTCGGGAATATATTTCGTTTTTCTACCAATATATATGAAATACTTCAATGTATTTATAATTTGTTGTTACTTATTTTAATTTAATGCATAATAAATAATATTTTATTGAATTGAAGAGATATATTTGAAAAGATAAAAGCAGGTTTTCCAAAAAACAAACTCCGAAACCATCTGGGAAAAAGGGAGATACAACCACACCAGTCGAGGGCTAGTCGCTCGTCTACGGGGCTGCACATGCATTCAAAACCCATGATGCGAGCATTATTCACCAGCATGTTACGATTATGGGATTATCAGTATAGGCATAACGGAGTTTGGTCGGAATATAGCCATATATTGATTTTTGTTGCAATTCTTCTAATTATAATACAAACTCTCGGATATGAGTTGGGGCAATATACTCATACATAAGTTTTCTGTCCATACCATCAAACAATCAAACGCCAAGGAATAATTACGGACGATAATAAATTTCGAAAAATCGCTAACTTCATGAAATAAACAGAAAACGTATAAAGATGTAGACAAGATGAGTTTATGGAGTTCAGAAGTGCTTTCCAGATACCCCCGAACTCCATAAAAAATTAATTAGTTCTGAAAATCCGATATACATTTATTTGTCACGCAGTAAAATCTATCGACGGCCATCACTATTGTTGAGATTAATCACTGCAAAATGAAAATTAAATCAAAAGTAGTTTTTCTGTGTCCCGTTTAAATAATCATAACTTAAAGATTCATGAGAAACTCATAAAACATTTGTGTTTAATTTAGATCCTTCCCAAGAGCTGATTAGGTGATGAAATATGAGGACTCGTTACAAAATAGGTATCGGGTTTGTACTATTAATAATCATTTCTGTAGGGTTGTTGTCTCTCTGGTGGCAAGACCAGAAGCAGAAGATGTATGATAGTAGTCTTAGGAGTAGTTATGATTATAATGTAAGATTAACTACAGACTCGACCCTGAGCAACGCGACTCTTTACCTTCCGCTCCCGGTGATAAACAACACATCATCCGTGGGCATGGATATCATAGAGCATCACTTCAATTCCCATGATCCTTCATGGGAATACTCTATAGTGGACACGGAACACGGACTCATGCTTTCTATGAAAAATGAGAAGGCAAGAAGTATAGATCTTAGTACTATGGTATTATCTGACCAAACCATAGACACAATGAACCCGCTGAGCAATGAAATGGTTCTTATGCCCAAATACAATCTTACGCATAATGTCAACGCCAGTGGAGCATATTCACGGACGTCTGAGCAATTTGATTATGAAAGCCGGGTGTATGCCTCCTATGAAACCTCCTCAAATGCAAATACCAGCATTTCCATCTACATGACCGGACATAATGAATGGTGGATCGGAGGATGGCAATATAATAGCTATTGGGAAAACATGGAAATTAAGTTGTCCGGATCTCAGGATGGATGGACAACAGTAAATGGTCAGCTTGTTACAGGAGAAGGAACTTATAAAATATAATAACACCGTTTTAACGGGTTGCTTCCTGATTCATTGTCTATTGTTGTTATTTCAGACAAGCATAACATAATTAATCCTAATGCTTTAATCGCGAAATTTGATCCACAGGTTTCAGAAATCCAAACTTTACCTCTGAGAAACAGATGTGGCAGTGTGCCGATTATTCTGTAAAATCACAAATCTCAAGAAGTTACTGGGCAGAAAATTTGTATCCTCTCAAATTGAGTGGAAATCCTTTAATTTACACTCAATGAACTTTTTGATGGTTCATTTTTATTTGATTGGCGTTTTAAAACACCTGAATGTCAGCAGTTCCTTTAAAGTCCATATTGAGT